>NZ_JARAMO010000227.1:0-18005 GCF_028807275.1 Mameliella sp. AT18 | reverse complement strand
TGCAAGATCGAAAGCGCCAGCCTGTCGGAGTCGCGCAAGGAGCTGGAGGGGATCGTCGAGCAGTTGGATGCCTGCCAGAAGGGTATCGAGCAACGCCTTGCCCGGATGACGGAACTGAACGCGGTGATCCAGACCAACACGGCAATGCTGCGCGCGATGTTGTAACGTCGCGCGTCAGGTCCGGTTCCCGGTCTTGATTGTCAGGCGCGTTTGTCCAGAACCGCAGCGCCAAGGGTGTCCAGCACCTTGGCCTCGATGTCCTCGGCGTTCAGCTTGGCAACGGCGTACATGTCGCGCGGGCTGGCCTGGTCGATGAAGATGTCGGGCAGTACCATCGAACGGTACTTCAGCCCGGTGTCAAAGACGCCTTCCTCGGCCAATAGCTGCGCGACGTGGCTGCCAAAGCCGCCCACCGCGCCCTCCTCGATGGTGATCAGCGCGTCATGGTCCCGCGCCAGGCCCAGGATCAGATCCCGGTCCAGCGGCTTGGCAAAGCGCGCATCCGCAACGGTGGGGGAAACGCCGCGCGCCTCCAGCGCCTCGCAGGCCTCCAGCACCTCTTTCAGCCGCGTACCGAAGGACAGGATTGCCACGCCTTTGCCCTCGCGGATCATCCGGCCCTTGCCGATTTCCAGAACCTCGCCACGCTCCGGCATCTCGACGCCCATGCCCTCACCGCGCGGATAGCGAAAGGCGATGGGGCCGCTGTCATGCGCCGCGGCGGTGGCGACCATGTGTTTCAGCTCGGCCTCGTCGGCGGCTGCCATGACGACGAACCCCGGCAGGTTCGCCAGGTAGGCCACGTCGTAGGATCCTGCGTGGGTCGCCCCGTCGGCCCCGACCAGCCCGGCACGGTCGATGGCAAAGCGCACCGGCAGGCGCTGGATCGCAACGTCATGCACCACTTGGTCATATCCGCGCTGCAGGAACGTCGAATACATCGCGCAGAAGGGCCGCATGCCACCCGCCGCAAGCCCCGCGGAAAAGGTCACACCATGCTGTTCCGCGATGCCCACGTCGAAGCAGCGCGAGGGGTAGCGTTCCGCGAACAGGTCCAGCCCGGTGCCATCGGGCATCGCCGCCGTCACCGCGCAGATGCGCGGATCCTCGGCCGCCTCCTGCAGCAGCGCCTGGGCAAAGACCTTGGTATAGGACGGCGCGTTCGAGGGCGCCTTTTTCTGCTTGCCCGTGACCACGTCGAACTTGGCCCGCGCGTGGCCCTTGTCCGGGGCGTGCTCGGCGTGGGAATAGCCCTTTCCCTTCTTGGTCAGCACATGCAGCAGGATCGGCCCGGTCGCCCGCTGCCGCACGGTGCGCAGGACCGGCAGCAACTGGTGCAGGTCATGCCCGTCCAGCGGCCCGAGGTAGGAAAACCCCAGTTCCTCGAACAGCGTGCCGCCGACGGTCATGCCCTTGAGCATCTCCTTGGCCCGCTTGGCCCCCTCGCGGAACGGTTCGGGCAGCATCGAGACGGCGCCCTTGGCGGCAGCCTTGAGGTCCTGGAACGGCGCCTCGGCATAAAGCCGGCTGAGATAGGACGACAGCGCGCCGGTGGGCGGCGCGATGCTCATCTCGTTGTCGTTCAGGATCACGATCAGCCGCTTGCCCAGGTGGCCGGCGTTGTTCATCGCCTCGAAGGCCATGCCGGCGCTCATGGCGCCATCACCGATCACCGCGATCGCATCGCCGTGACCGGTGTCGCAAACACCGCCTAGGTCGCGGGCCACGGCAAAGCCGAGTGCAGCGGAAATCGAGGTCGAGCTATGGGCCGCACCAAAAGGATCGTAGGGTGACTCGGATCGCTTGGTGAACCCTGACAGCCCGTCCTTCTGGCGCAGCGTGTTCATGCGATCGCGCCGCCCGGTCAGAATCTTGTGCGGGTAACACTGGTGGCTGACGTCCCAGATGATCTTGTCCCGGGGTGTATCGAAAATCGCGTGCAGGGCGACCGTCAGTTCGATCACCCCCAGGCCCGCGCCCAGGTGGCCGCCGGTTTCCGACACGGCGGCAATCGTCTCGGCGCGCAGTTCCTCGGCCAGCTGCTCCAGCTCGGCATCTGAGAAATGCTTGAGATCGGCCGGGCCTTGAACGCGGTCGAGCAATGGGGTCTGGGGCCGGTCGCTCATGGCGCCCTCCGTCTGGTCAGGTCCGGCGCGAAATAACGAAGCGCGCGGCGTCCTGCAAGTTTCCAGCTTCGCTGCCGTATACAGATAGGCAGTCGCAGGCCTCTGTCACAAGGGATTCGGCGCGGCGTTTCGCCCCGTCCATCCCCAGCAGGCTGACGAATGTCGCCTTGCCCCGGCCGGCGTCCTTGCCCACGGCCTTGCCCATCTGGGCGGCATCGCCCTCGACGTCCAGGATGTCGTCGGCGATCTGGAAGGCGAGGCCAAGCGCGCGGGCGTATCCCGTCAGCGGGGTGATGTCGGCCCGCGCCATGCGCGCACCGGCCTCGGCCGACCAGCCGAACAGCGCGCCGGTCTTGCCCGCCTGGAGCGCGGTGATCTGGTCCAGACTCAGGGGCGTGTCCGACTGTTCCGCTGCCATGTCCAGCGCCTGTCCCAGCACCATCCCGCGCGCGCCCGCCGCCCGGGCCAGGCTGAGCGCGAGATCGGCGCGCACCACGGCGTCCGGGTGACAGTCTGGGCAGGCCACCAGTTCGAACCCAAGGGTCTGCAGCGCATCGCCCGCCAGCACGGCTGTTGCCTCGTCCCACTTGCGGTGGACGGTCGGCATCCCGCGCCGCATGTCGTCGTCATCCATGCAGGGCAGGTCGTCATGAACCAGGCTGTAGGCATGGATCGCCTCGATGGCACAGGCGGGCCAGATCGCCTGCGCAGGCGCTATGCCGTGAATGCGCGCGCCTTCCAGCACCAGGTAGCCGCGCAGGCGTTTCCCGCCCGCGGCAGCATAGCCCATCGCCTGCACCACCGGCAGGCCGCCCAAACCCGACAGAACGTGCCGAAGATGGTCCTCGATCGTGCGGGCCGCCTCTGCCAGCCCGTCCTGAAAGCCCATCAGAGCCCCTCGACCGGCTTCGTCCCCACCGGGTTGCCATCGCCGTCCAGCGTGATGGCCGCCACCTTTTCCTCGGCGTCCTTCAGCTTGTCCTCGCAGCGCTTCTTCAGCTTGGCGCCGCGTTCATAGAGCGAAATGGACTCTTCCAGCGCCACGTCGCCGCGTTCCAGCAGGCCCACGACCTTTTCCAGCTCGGCCATCGCCTGCTCGAAACTCATTTCCTCGACCGGGGTTTCGCTCATCTGCCCGCCTCCATCAGTATTTCCACATGCGCCTTGCCGCTGTCGCTGAGCGCGCCAAGGTCATAGCCGCCTTCGAGGCAGGACACCACGCGTCCGCCGCATTCATCTGCCGCCAGCGCGCACAATTCACGCGTGATCCAGCGGAAGTCCTCGACCGTCCATTCCAGTTGCGCCAGCGGATCGTCCTGGTGGGCGTCGAACCCGGCCGAGATGATCAACAGTTCGGGCCGGAAGGCGCGTATCCGCGACAGGGCAGGGGTCCAGGCCGCGCGCATCTCGGCGCCCCCCGATCCCGGCGGCAAGGGCAGGTTCTGCACGTTGTCATGGGCGCCGCGTTCCTCTGCGCTGCCGGTGCCGGGCCAGAGCGGCATCTGATGCGAGCCGATGAACAGTGCGCGCGCCTCATCCCACAGAAGGTCCTGCGTGCCATTGCCGTGGTGCACGTCGAAATCGACCACGGCAACCCGGCTCAGCCCGTGCGTCTCCAGCGCATGTTTCGCGGCAATGGCCACGTTGCCGAAGAAACAGAAGCCCATCGGCGTCTCCGTCTCGGCATGGTGGCCGGGCGGTCGCATGGCGCAAAAGGCATTGTCCACCTCGCCCGCCAGCACCGCGTCCACCGCCGCTACGGCGGCTCCCGCCGCCCGCGAGGCTGCACGGAAGGATCCCGGCGACATCCAGGTATCGGCATCCAGCTGGGTATTCCCGCTGTCCGGCACGCCGTCGCGGATCCGATCGATATACCGCTGCGGGTGGCACAGCCGCAGCTGCGCCTCCTCGACCTCGGGTGCGCTGCGACGATCAAGGTCCAAACCCGCCAGCGCATGCAGCAGGTGTTCGATCCGGGCCACGCGCTCCGGGTGCCCCTCGGGCGTCACATGATCCAGCGCATCCGCATGGGTGAAAAGTGCCGTTGTCATCGCGCCCCCCTGTTTCTTCTCTCTAAAAATACTCAGAAACGCGCCCGGAGGGCGCGACTCCGCCCGACCAAACCGCGAAACGCCCGGGGCCGCAACCCGTCAGTCGGGCGCCAGCATGTATCCCGCCCCGCGCACCGTTTGCAGGTAGCGCGGCTGTTTCGGGTCGGCCTCCAGCTTGCGCCGCAACCGCGTGATCTGGACGTCGACCGCGCGTTCCTGGGCCTGTCCCTTGTCGCGGCCCAGTTCCTCGACCAGTTTCGCGCGGCTCAGCGCCTCGCCCGGGCGGGCGGAAAAGATGCGCATCAGCTGGCTTTCGGTGGCGGTGAGGCGGACCATCTCCTCCCCCTGCCACATCTCGCCGCGCTCGATGTCATAGCGGAAATCGCCCAAGGTCAGCAGTTTGGGCGCGCTATCCTCGGCGCTGGGTTCCGGCATCCTCCGAAGGATCGCGTTGATCCGGAGCAAGAGCTCCTTGGGCTCGAACGGCTTGGCGAGGTAATCGTCGGCGCCGGCTTCCAGCCCCTTGATGCGGTCCTCGGTCTCGGACCGGGCGGTCAGCAGCAGGATCGGCGTCTGAGAGGTTTCGCGGATGCTTTGGGTCAGGCTCACGCCGTCTTCGCCCGGCATCATCACGTCCAGGATGATCATGTCGAAATCCAGCCCCGACAGCAGCCGCCGGGCATGCGCCGCGTCGCGGGCCGCCGTCACCAGGAAACCGTTGCGTACCAGGAATTTCTGCAACAGACCCCGGATGCGTTCGTCATCGTCCACGATCAGCAGATGCGCGTCGTTCTCGGTCATCCCCTGCCTCCCCTCAGCTTGTGGTACTGCCGTCGCAGTTCCGGATCCATCATTGCCTCCAGGACCCGGCGAAATCCGGCGACCGCCTCGGGGCCGGCATCGCGAAAGGCGGCGCGCATGCGGCTCCTCTGGGCATCTGACAGTTCGCGTTCCAGCGTCTCGCCCGCCTCGGTAAGGTACAGATGCCTTTCTCGCTTGTCGGTCCGCCCGACCTGGCTTTGCACCAGGCCGTCCTCGATCAGGGTACGCAGCACGCGGTTGAGCGATTGTTTCGTCACGCCCAGGATCGTCAGCAGGTTGTTCACCGTGGTGCCGGGCGCTGTATGGATGAAATGCAATGCCCGGTGATGTGCACGGCCATAGCTGAGCCCGTCCAGGATCCGGTCTGGATCGGCGGTAAAGCCCCGGTAGGCAAAGAACATCGCCTCTGCACCCTGTCGCAACTGCTCGTCGGTAAGGAAAAGCAGGGTCTCGCCCTGCGGGCTGCGCCCCTCTGACATGGTTCCCTCTGCCCCTTGCTGGTTTTGCGCCATTTTAAGTCAGCCTTGTTGACATTCCAAGAGTCAACTGGTAGCGAGTCGCAGATTTAGCGCAACTTTATGTCCGCTCCGGACGCATATCGCGCAACAATCGAAAAATTTGGCCCGCTGCACATGAGGAGAGAGAAGATGGCAGATGGAGCATATGACGATCGCGACGGCAAGATCTGGCTGGATGGTCAGATGGTGGACTGGCGGGCGGCAAATGTGCACGTACTGACCCACGGGCTGCACTACGCCAGCTCTGTCTTCGAGGGCGAGCGGTGCTACAACGGCAAGATCTTCCTTTCGCGCAAACATTCGGAACGGTTGCATTTCTCGGCCCGCGAGCTGGACTTCGAGATCCCTTATACCGTCGATGAGATCGAGGCCGCCAAGGTGGCCGTCCTTGCCGCCAACGGGCTGACCGACGCCTATGTCCGCGCCGTCGCATGGCGCGGCGCGGGGCCGGACATGGGGGTCGCCTCGGCGCGCAACCCGGTTCGCCTGGCCATCGCGGCCTGGTCCTGGGGCAACTACTATGGCGACGCCAAGATGAAGGGCGCCAAGCTGGACATTTCCAAGTGGAAGCGCCCTTCGCCCGAAACCATCCCGGTCCACGCCAAGGCGGCCGGCCTTTACATGATCTGTACAACGTCGAAACACGCGGCAGAGGCCAAGGGCTGTTCCGACGCACTGTTCATGGACTATCGCGGCTACGTGGCCGAGGCGACCGGCGCCAACATCTTCTTCGTCAAGGACGGAGAGGTGCACACGCCCAAGCCCGACTGCTTTCTCAACGGTCTGACACGCCAGACCGTCATCGGGATGCTGCAGGACAAGCAGATCAAGGTGCATGAACGCCACATCATGCCGGAAGAGATGGAAGGCTTTGAACAGTGCTGGCTGACCGGCACCGCCGCCGAGGTCACGCCCGTGGGCCAGATCGGCGACTTCAACTTCGAGGTTGGCGCGATGACGCGCGAGATCTCGGAAGATTATGAGAAGCTGGTCCGCAGCTGAGCCAGCCATTCCGGACAGGAACATGCGGCGCCCCATCGGGGCGCCGTTTTCATATCAGGCCCGACCAGATCGAGCCGAGGATCAGCACCAGTATGCCGGCTTGCACATAGCCCGCCAGCAGGTAGATGCCGTCGCGGGTCATCACTCCGAACATCATCATCGACACCGCCCCGGCAAAGAACGAGGTCACGAAGGGCAGGAGTTCCAGGATCGGCCAGGAAATCGCGATCAGTGTCACCGAGGCAAAGGCGAAGGGGCGCAGCGCGCGCGAGCTGAGCAGCCGCAGGCGGCCGCTGCTGTGCCGGTCCATCCAACCGGCGGGTTTGCTGAGCCAGTTGATGGCGCGGTTCATCTTCCGCGCGCTGACGCTGCGGCGGCAGAGGAATTTCGGCAGCCAAAGGTGCCGCCGCCCCAAGAGCGCCTGTGTCGACACAAGGATGGTGATCAACGCGCCGATGGTCGGCGTGCCGGGGATGCCGGACACGGGCGAGACCAGAACGATGGCCACGACAAGGATCACGGCCACAAAGGACTGGTCCCCGACGCGGCTGAGAACCGTCTCGACAGAGATCCGCTCGGCGCCGTCTTCGGGGCGCATCGCCTCGAGCAGGTCGCCCAGGCTTTGCGGATTGCGCACAGTTTCGGTGTCCGGCGCCTCTTGGGCGTCCTTCATCCTCCGGACGCCTGTTCGGCGGCAAGAATGGCCGCCAGCGCGCTCTGGTAATCGGGATAGCGCAGGGTCACGCCCAGTTCCTCCTTGATGCGCGCGTTGCAGACGCGCTTGCTTTCGCTGTAGAAACTGCGTGCCATCGGGCTGAGTTCCGCCTCCTCGAAGGGCACTTCGGGCGGGATCGGCATTCCCAGCATCTCGGCGGCGCAGGCTATCACGTCCTGCGGCGGGGCCGGGGCATCGTCGCACAGGTTGTAGGCCGCACCCGGATTGGGCCGCGCGATGGAGGCCCGCAGGACCTGCGCGATGTCCTCGACGTGGATCCGCGAAAAGACCTGGTTCGGCTTGATGATGCGGCGCGCGGTGCCCTTGCGCAGCTTGGCGAAGGGGCCGCGCCCGGGGCCATAGATGCCGGCAAGGCGGAAGATGTGCAGAGGCAGGCCGGGGACGGCGGCCCAGGCGGCCTCTGCCTCGACCCGGAGTTGTCCGCGCCGCGTGGCCGGGTCGAGAGGCGTGTCCTCAGTCACCCATCCGCCCTGGTGGTCGCCGTAAACCCCGGTGGTCGACAGGTAGCCCGCCCATTCGATGTCAGGCGCGCGCGCGGCGATGGCAGGGCCCACCAGCCGCAGCGCCGGGTCGCCCTCGGCGTCGGGGGCGGCGGACATCAGCAGGTGCGTCGCGCGGCCCAGGGCCTTGGTCACGCTGTCCTCTTGCCAGAGGATCGGTGTCACGCCGGTTGCGCGCATGGCCTCCAGCTTGGCCGGGTCGCGTGTCGTGCCGATCACCTCCCACCCCTCGGACAGGAGAAGCGGCGCCAGCGCCCGTGCGGAAAATCCGTGGCCAAGAGAAAGCAAGGTCTTTGTCATGCGCCCTAGGTGGCGCCGCACGCGTCAAGATGCAAGTCTTGACGCGATGTCGCGGCCCGTGGGGCGGTCGGCACAGCGCCGCCGATCCGCGGTTGCGCGGCGGGCTTTCGCCGACGCGACGTCAGCGGACTCGCGCGGGCCGGGTCCGCGCGCTACGACAGCGCGCACCTTTCGGAGAGACTCGCATGCTGGCCCGTCGCCTGTTCCTTTTGTCGGCTCTTGCCACCGTCGCCGCCTGTTCGACCGGACGGCGTGACCCCGTCGCAGCCGATCCCGCGCCGCGCGCGATCCCGCTGCACCCGAACGAGACGCCGGAACTGCGCGCCAAGATCAACCGCTGGGCCGATCACTACGAGCTGCCCCGTGGGCTGGTCCACCGGCTGGCCATCCGTGAGAGCACCCACAACCCCGCCGCGCGGGCCGGACCCTATTGGGGCCTGTTGCAGATCCTGCCGCAAACTGCCCGCACGATGGGGTTCCAGGGCAAGAACAGTGACCTTCTGGATGCGGACACCAATCTGAAATACGGACTGAAGTACCTCAAGGGCGCCTATATCGTGGCGGACGGGGACTGGGACAATTCGATCAAGTGGTATGCGCGGGGCTATTACTACGAGGCCAAGCGCAAGGGGCTGCTGTACGAAACCGGGCTGCGGACGCGCTAGACAGGCGGGCCGGGCTGCGCTTAGTCTCCGGACCCATGCAGGATGATCCCGATCTGGAAGCGGCCTACGCGCTGCAAACCCCCGACGACAACCGCAGGCTCTATGCCGACTGGGCCGCGACCTATGACGACGAATTTGCCGTCGACATGGACTACATGCTGCCGCTGCACGTGGCAGAGGCTTTTGCCTCTGTGGGTGGACAGGGGCCCGTGCTGGACCTTGGCGCCGGTACCGGCCTCTTGGGTGCGGCCCTGAAGACCTGCGGCATCGGCCCGGTGGATGCCACCGATCTCTCGCAAGAGATGCTGGACGTGGCCGGAACCAAGGGGCTGTATGCGCATCTGTTCACCGGCAACCTGCTGGAAACCCTGCCTGTCGAGGACGGCGCCTACGCGGGTGCGGCCAGTTCAGGCACATTCACACACGGCCATGTCGGACCCGAGGCTCTGGACGAGGTGCTGCGCGTGGTGCGTCCGGGCGGCGTGGTGGCGCTGTCGATCAATGCGGAACACTGGGAGGCCAAGGGCTATGACGCCCGCCTGGCGGAACTGGGCCCGCGCATCGCCGATCTGGCCGTGCGCGAGGTCCGTATCTTCGGGCCGGAGGCCTCCGGCCCGCATGCCAGGGATCTCAGTCGGGTGGTGACATTCACACGGGCCTGACACTCGAAGCCTGACGATCAGGTCGCGTAGTCCGAGCCTTCCTCATCGAGGATCGCCTTGAGTTCCTCCAGGTGGTGATGATCGCCACCGGGGTATTCCTCGATCTCGCGGGCGGTCTTTTCGGCCACTTCGTCGCTGAGGATGTCCAGCGGTTGTCCCGTCTGCAGCGCGGTGACATAGACTTGGGCCGCGCGTTCGAACATGTACATCCGGTTGAAGGTCTCGGCCACCGTGTCGCCTATCACCATGATGCCGTGGTTGCCCATGACCAGCGTCTTGACCTTGGGGTCTGCCATCAGTTCGGCGCAGCGCTTGCCCTCTTCCTCGAAGGCCAGTCCGCCGTACTGGTCATCCACCGCCTGCCGGTTGAAGAACATTGCCGCGTTCTGGTCCAGCGGCGGCAGGCGCTTGTCCTTGAGACAGGCCAGCACCGTGGCGTTGATCGAATGGACGTGCATCGCGCAACGCGCATGCGGGCAGGCGCGGTGCAGCCCGCCGTGCAGGCCCCAGGCGGTGGGGTCCGGCGCGCCGGGGCGGTTCAGGGTTTCGGGATCGTTGGCATCCACCACCAGCATGTCCGAGGCCTTGATGCGCGAGAAATGCTTGCGGTCGGGGTTCATCAGGAACTTGGTGCCGTCCTCGTTGATCGACAGGCTGAAATGATTGGCCACGGCCTCGTGCATGTTCAGCCGGACGGTCCAGCGAAAGGCGGCGGCCAGATCCACGCGTTCCTGCCAATGGTCGATGTTGGCGATGTTCTGCGGTGCGTTCATGAGGGTCCCCCGGTTAGCGTTACCGGGCGACCCTATCAGCGCCCGCAGCTTGCACGCAACGTGTCGTAGGCCAGCTGTGCGTCCCGGGTCTCCCAATGTCCTTTCAGGACGTCCATGTCGCCCGCATCGGCGAGGTGGACCTCGAATCCGATCTCGGCGCTTTCAAGGATGGTTTCGACCAGGCGTTCGGGGGAATCGCGATAGGTCCAGGCCCATTCCCCGCGTGAGCGGAACAGGACCTTGCGCGGACCCAGAAACAGCGCGTGATCGGCCGCGTCGTCGAAGATGGTGCCATCAGCGAAATCGATGAACATCGACACGCTTTCGTCCAGGTCCACGGTCAGCATCAGGCGGTCGCTGCCGGGCAGGCGCGTGTTGGTGGCCATCCAGCAATAGCCGCGGTCCTCGAAGAGCGCCCAGTTTGCGATACGCTCATGGCGCGTGATCTCTTGCTGTGCCAATGCAGGCAGGGCCGCGGTGGCGAGGCCCGTCAGGGCGATGATCAAACGTTCGAGCATCAGTCGGATCCCCTTGGCCAATGGTCGGGCCGTATGTCGATCATAGCTGTCCGGCCTGCCCGCGCAACGCCTCAGAGGGGACGCGACGGCACCCAGGCATAGCCGTCGGGACAGATGAGAAAGGCCTCGCGCAGGCCGTGGGGTTTGTCCGTGGGCGGTTGCAGGATCAGCATCCCGTTGGCCTCTGCCTTTTCCGCTGCCCTGTCCGGGTCGCTGTCGTACAGGCGCAATTCCGCCCCAGCGCCACGCGGCCCGGCCTCGGGCAGGAAGGACAGGTAGGGATTGGCCGAATATGTCCCGTCCGAGTGCAACTGGAACAGGGTTGCGCCATAGCGGATGATGGCGAAATCCGCGCTGACCCGATGTGCGGTCATGCCAAAGACGGCCTCCAGCATGGCGGATTGACGGCGCACGTCGCGCACCAGCAGGTTGATGCCCATCCCGCGCAGGGAGCCGCCGAAATCCTCGGCCGAAACAGTCTCGTAATCCATGTCAGCACCTATGACCTTTTTCGCCAACTTGAACCCGGCGAACTTACCTGTCAACCTCCGGCCAAAATCAGGGGGTGGTGATGCAGGACACGGCGGAAAATCTAGAGATCGTCACGCCCGATGTGCCGGGGCAGGAAAGCTACGATGACGCCGATCAGGCGGTCGAGCGGCTGTGCGAACTCTACGACGCAGCGGCGATTTTCCTGCGTGACGGGTTCCTCAAGGCGATGTCGGACGGGCACCCGGGCGTGCGCCTGCGGGCCTATTACCCCGAGATCCGGCTGACCACGACGCGCTTTGACAAGATCGACAGCCGGCTCAGCTTTGGTCATGTGACGCAGCCGGGCACCTATGCCACCACGGTCACGCGCCCGCACCTGTTCCGCAACTACCTGTCGCAGCAGATCGGCCTGTTGCTGGGCAACCACGGCGTCAAGATCCGCATCGGCCTGTCGGCGACGCCTATGCCGGTGCATTTCGCCGTGGCCAATTTTCCGGACGTGACCGTCCCGCAGGAAGGCGCGGCCAATTTCGCGCTGCGCGATGTCTTTGATGTGCCGGACCTGACCACCACCAACGACGACATCGTCAACGGCCAGGCGCAGCCCGCCGCGGATGGGACCTTGCCCCTGGCGCCCTTCACCGCGCAGCGGGTGGATTACTCGCTGGCGCGGCTGGCCCATTACACCGCGACCGGCCCCGAGCATTTCCAGAACCACGTCCTGTTCACCAACTACCAGTTCTATGTCGACGAATTCGAGGCCTACGCCCGTGCCATGTTGGCCGATCCCAACAGCGGCTACACCAGCTTTGTCAGCACCGGCAATGCCGAGATCACCGACCCGGAGGCGCCGCTGCTGTCGCCCGAGCGGATGCCGCAGATGCCCACCTATCACCTCAAGCGGGGCAAGCAGCAGGGCATTACGCTGGTCAACATCGGGGTGGGGCCGTCGAACGCCAAGACCGCGACGGACCACATCGCCGTGCTGCGTCCGCACGCATGGCTGATGGTGGGGCATTGCGCGGGGCTGCGGAACTCGCAATCTCTGGGGGATTACGTCCTGGCTCATGCCTACCTGCGAGAGGACAAGGTGCTGGACGACGACCTGCCGGTCTGGGTGCCGATCCCGGCGCTGGCCGAGATCCAGATCGCGCTGGAAGACGCGGTCGAGGCCGAGACGCAATTGAGCGGTTTCGACCTCAAGCGCGTGATGCGGACCGGCACCGTCGCCTCGCTGGACAACCGCAACTGGGAGTTGCGCGAGAACGCAGGGCCGGTGAAACGGCTCAGCCAGTCGCGGGCCATCGCGCTGGACATGGAAAGCGCCACGATCGCGGCCAATGGATTCCGGTTCCGGGTGCCCTATGGCACCCTGCTCTGCGTCTCTGACCGGCCCCTGCACGGGGAGCTGAAGCTGCCCGGTATGGCCTCGGATTTCTATAGATCACAGGTCAGTCGGCACCTTCGCATTGGGATTCGTGCAATGGAAGCCTTGCGCGACATGCCGCTGGAACGTATCCACAGCCGGAAACTGCGCAGTTTCGAAGAAACTGCGTTCTTGTGACGTAGCGGAAACGGGCACAAAATGCACAATATAAGGGCCTGACGTGCCCCTAATCGTTGTGTTTTACCCCCATATCCGGTTTTATGTCGGATCAGAGGCCCAATGTAGAGACGGGCGGTGAAGGAGACCATGAAATGGCGAAACCGATGACCAAGACGCAGCTGGTGGCAGCACTGGCTGAAAAGATGGACGCGGACAAGAAGACGGCTGGTGCGGCACTGGACGCAATCGGCGAAATCATCACGGCCGAAGTGGCCGGCGGCGGCGCCGTGACCCTGCCCGGCGTGGGCAAGATCTATTGCCGTGAGCGCCCCGAGCGCATGGTGCGCAATCCCGCGACGGGCGAGCAGTTCAAGAAAGAAGCCGACAAGCAGGTCAAGGTGACCATTGCCAAGGCTCTCAAGGACAGCGTGAACGCCTGATACCGGCGCGCGCCTTTGCGGCGCGCCATCGGGACCAAGGTCCCGGCAGAAATCTACAAGGGGTCGCTGCGGCGGCCCTTTGTCTTTTTTGGCGGCTTCCCTGTGTTCGGCGATGTGCGGGTCATGTCAGGGGCTGGTCGGCGTATCGGTGCGCGGCGTCCACTCGTACTTGTGACCCCCTGAGCCCTCCATCGGGATGTCCAGCATGGCGGCGCGTTCATAGACGACCTGCGTCGGCACGTTCAGCGTATCAGCGACCAGGTTCGCGCGCCCCTCGTACCAGAGGCTGCAGAACTCCTCGCGCGGCATCAGCAGCATCCGGGCAAAGCGCATCGCCTCTTTCTGGGCGGCACGGTTGGCGGGGCGATGCAGCGCCTGTATCCCGCAGCGCGGGTGTGCCTCGCGCGTGGTGGCGACATGCATGAGCCAGTAGCCGACCCCCATCGCGGCGATGAACCTGTCCTGGCGCGGCTTGCTTTTCTTGGGCAGCCAGATACAGGCCTTTCGGTCCAGCGGCACGTCCAGCAGGATCTCATGCGGGGGGCCTGAATATTCCAGGTCGACGTTCAGGGCCCGGCACAAGGGATCCAGCGGCCCGCCGTCGCGCAGGGTCAGGCCGGGTGTCTGGGACATCATGTCGTTTATCAGGTCCTCGATCTCGGCATCGGTGACGCCGGTCGCCATCGGCTCGACATAGGCGTAGGATGGGTATCTGGACGGCATGGCAGCCTCCGCTAGGGCAAATCTTCGGGTTCATCGGCCAGGTTGCGGAGTTCTGTCACGCAAAGGGTTTCCAAACCCTCAAGAGGGGCGCAGTCCCATAAGATTGCAGGTTCTTTTCCGGGACTCAGCCGGGGGCGCAGGCGCTCAGCGATTGCCGCTGGTGCCCGTCGGCGTCGAAATTCGCCGGGGCCAGCCATGCCTCAAAGGCGGTGCGCCGCGCGGGCCATTCGCTGTCGATCACCGAATACCATGCGGTGTCGCGGTTGCGGCCCTTGTAGACCAGGGCCTGCCGGAAAATGCCCTCGAAGGTAAAGCCCAGCCGCAGCGCGGCCCGGCGCGAAGGCGCGTTCAAGGCGTCGCATTTCCATTCGTAGCGGCGATAGCTGAGGTCCTCGAAGACATGGCGCATCAGCAGGTACTGCACCTCTGTTGCCGCGCGGGTGCCCTGCAACGCGGGCGAAAAGTGGATGAAGCCGACCTCAATGGAGGCGGCCTGCGGGTTGATCCGCAAGAGCGACAGGAACCCGACGGGACGATCATCGACCAGGACCGTGTAGAAAAGCGGATCGCGGCTGCTGGCCTTGGTCGCTGTCCAGGCACGGGCCGCGTCACGGTCGGCAAAGGGCGTCTCGTCGCCCAGGTAGGTCCAGCCAGCGGGATCGGTGAAGACCTCGAAAAAGCCGTCGGCATGATCCGCCGACAGCGGCACCAGCGTCGCAACCTCGCCGCGCAAGGGGGTGTGCGGGGGCAGCGGGCGGGGCAGGTCCAGCTCGACGGGCAGCCCGATGGGCTGCCCGTATCCGTTCAGGCGATGGTCCATTCAGCCAAAGACGCGCCCGAGCGCGCCGTCCACCGCCGAGACGATCTGGTCGATGTCGTCCTTGGTGGCGATCAGCGCCGGGGAGAAGCACAGCGTATTGTTGCGCCCGGGGACAGAGCGGTTGGTGGCGCCGATGATGACGCCCTGGCCCATGCAGTCGCCCACGACGGCCTGTACCTGCGCCTCGGGCACCGGCTCCTTGCTGGTGCGGTCAGCCACCAGTTCGGCCCCCAGGAACAGGCCCTTGCCGCGCACGTCGCCGATCACCGCGTGGCGGTCGGCCAGCGCGTTCAGCTGGTCGGTCATGTAGTCGCCCATCGCCGCGGTATTGGCCAGCAGGCCCTCGTCCTCGATGATGGCCATGTTTTCGATCGCGGCGGCAGGCCCGGCCGTGCAGCCGCCAAAGGTGGAAATGTCGCGGAAGTAGTTCATCGGGTCGTCGGCATCGTCCTTGAACATGTCAAAGACACGTTCCGAGGTCACGCAGCAGGCAATGGCCGCATAGCCAGAGGCCACGCCCTTGGCCATCGTCACGAAGTCCGGTTCGATCCCGTAGTGCTGGTAGCCGAACCAGGTGCCGGTGCGGCCGACACCGCAGACCACCTCGTCGATGTGCAGCAGGATGTCGTACTTGCGGCAGATTTCCTGCACCTTCTGCCAATAGCCCTCGGGCGCGGGGATCACGCCGCCGCCCGCTGTCACCGGCTCCAGGCAGAGCCCGCCGATGGTATCGGGTCCTTCGGCCAGGATCACCTGTTCGATCTGGTCGGCAGCCCATTCGCCGTAGTTCGCGGCGGGGGCGCCTTCCTGCTCGTGCTTGCGGTATTCCAGGCAGTGCGGCACGCGCACGAAACCGGGCGTGAAGGGGCCGTATTGCGCGTTGCGCTCATCCTGGCCGCCTGCTGACAGGCAGGCGATAGTGGTGCCGTGATAGTCGCGGTCCCGGTACAGGATCTTGTGCTTCTTGCCGCCATAGCGCTTGTGCGCGATCTGGCGGATCATCTTGAAGGCCTTCTCGTTCGCCTCGGAGCCGGAGTTCGTGTAGTAGACGCGGGTCAGGCCCGGCATCTTCTCGATCAGCTTTTCGGCGAACAGGGCGCCGGGCACCGAACCGGCCGCCCCGGCAAAGTAGTTCACCCGCATCAGCTGGTCATACACGGCCTTGGCGATACGCTCGCGGCCGTAGCCCACGTTGACTGTCCAGACACCGCCGGACACCGCGTCGAGGTGTTCCTTGCCCGCCTGGTTCCAGACGCGCATGCCCTTGCCCTCGATGATGATGTTCGGGTCCTTGCTGTCGAAGGCCTTGTGTTGCACCAGGTGGTGCCAGACATGCGCCTTGTCGGCCTCGACAACATGGCTGAGGTCGTTCTGGGAATAGGTTCCGTCCATTCTCTTGCCCTCCTTGGGTCATCTTGCCGGTCTTGCGCGGAATGCTAGCACATGAGCCAGATTAATGGGCAGCCGTTAGGGCCAGATCTGGCGCGCATATAGGGCCAGTTGAGGCGCAAAACGGAAGTTTCAAGCCTGCGTTTACAGGGTTTTGTGGGGGTTTCCAGTGGGTTGAATTGTTTTGCCTTTCCGAAATGGGCAGGCTGTTGGCGCCAAATCGGGCAGGCATCGGGGAAAAATCGTTGATCCGTTGCCCATTTTCCGTTCCGAATTGACCAGAGCGCCCGGCACGAGGCGCTGCCGAGCGCACATTTGCGTGCGTGAAGACGCGCCGCCCAGGTGGCGGCAAGACAACACGGGAGAAGCGAAATGACATTGAAGACCACCCTCAAGGGCGCCGCTGCTGCGCTGGCCGTCATGGCGGGCACCACAGCTGTTTCCGCGCAGGAGATCACCGTAGGCTATTTCCTGGAATGGCCGATGCCCTTCCAGTACGCCAAGGCCGAAGGCATGTACGACGAGGCGATGGGCGTGACCATCAACTGGGTCAGCTTCGACACCGGTACTGCCATGTCGGCGGCGATGGCCTCGGGCGATGTACAACTGTCGGTCAGCCAGGGCGTGCCGCCCTTCGTGGTGGCGACCTCGGCCGGGCAGGACCTGCAGATCCTCGACGTGGCGGTCAGCTATTCCGACAACGACAACTGCGTCGTGCTCGAGGCGCTGGAGATCGACAAGGAGTCGGCCATCGAGCTGGAAGGCAAGAAGGTCGCCGTGCCGCTGGGCACCGCGGCGCATTACGGTTTCCTCAAGCAGATGAGCCATTTCGGCGTCGACATCACCACGATGGAAGTGGTCGACATGGCGCCCCCGGACGGGGCCGCCGCGCTGGCACAAGGCTCGGTCGACATGGCCTGTGGCTGGGGCGGTTCGCTGCGCCGTATGAAGGAACACGGCAACGTGCTGCTCACCGGCGCCGAAAAGGAAGACCTGGGCATTCTCGTCTTCGACGTGACCTCGGGCCCGGCGGGCTGGGTGGCCGAGAATTCGGATATCGTGGCCAGCTTTCTTGCCGTAACAGCCGAGGCCAACGCCATGTGGGCGGACCCGGCCAACCACGACATGATGCTGCCTGTCATCGCCAAGGACGCTGGCATGGACGTGGATGCGACCGAGGCGACGATCTCGACCTTCGTCTTTCCCTCGGTGGATGATCAGCTGACCGCCAAGTGGCTGGGCGGCGGCGCGCAGGAGTTCATGAAGGGCGTGGCCGATGTCTTTGTCGAGGCCGGGTCCATCGACGCCGCGCTCGACAGCTATGATGCCAACGTCAACACCGGTCCGCTGAGCTCGGCCGCCGGCGGCATGTAAGATCCGGCTTCGGGGGGCGGCACCGGTCGCCCCCCGGGCAGGCGCTCACCACAGAGATTTTGCACGGCGGGCACGCCCTTGCGGTCCCGCAGCCGGATCCAACCGGAAGGCCCCACCATGAGCGGACTCTCCATCGACAACCTGTCCATGCGCTTTGACCTGCCCAACGGCACCTCGGTTCAGGCGCTCAAGGATGTTTCACTGCAACTGGCCGAAGGCGAACTGTTGAGTGTGCTGGGCCCGTCTGGCTGCGGCAAGACCACGCTATTGAACATCGTCGCGGGGTTCCTGGCCCCGACCGAGGGGCAGATCACCCTGAACGGCCATGTCGTCGAGGGGCCGGACGCGGAACGCGGCATGGTGTTCCAGCAGGGCGCGCTGTTCGAATGGATGAACGTGCGCGACAATGTCAGTTTCGGGCCCCGCATGGCCGGCAAGCGGAAACGGGACTGGGGGCAGCACGTCGATCACCTGCTGGATGTGGTCGGCCTGCGCGACTTCAAGGAAAAGGCGGTCTACGAACTGTCGGGCGGGATGCAGCAACGGGT
>NZ_JARAMO010000226.1:0-30143 GCF_028807275.1 Mameliella sp. AT18 | reverse complement strand
CGGCGTACGTTTTGTACAAAACGTACAAAGCTCCGGTCGGGCTTGTCGCGGGCCTCATGGCCTGCAAAAGTCCCTCGGAATGACTGTACCCGTCACCCTTCCGCTCTGGCTGTTTGCCCTGATCTTCGCCTTTGCCGCGGTGAGTTTCGCGACCCATTTCCTGTTCCCCTCCGTGCGCTGGTTCCTGCGCAGACGGCTGGAAAAGGCCGTGGCGCGGCTGAACGAACGGCTGGAACGGCCCATCGAACCCTTCCGCCTTTTGCGTCGCTATGACCTGATCCAGCGCCTGCTCTATCACCCGGAGGTGACGCAGGCGATTGTCGAGTACGCCGCCAAGAACGGGGTGCGCGAAGACGTGGCCTTTGAAAAGGCCCGCCGCTATGCCCGTGAAATCGTTCCGTCCTTTTCGGCCTTCACCTATTTCGGGCTGGGCCTGCGCGGGGCGCGCTGGCTGTCGAACACGCTGTACCGCGTGCGTCTGGGCCACCACGAGGCCGACGCCCTGAGCACGATCGACCCCGAGGCGACGGTGATTTTCGTCATGAATCACCGCTCGAACATGGACTATGTCCTGGTCACCCACCTTGCGGCCAACCGGTCGGCCCTGTCCTACGCGGTGGGAGAGTGGGCGCAGGTTTGGCCATTGTCGCAACTGATCCGCGCGATGGGGGCCTATTTCATCCGGCGCAAGTCGAGGGACGCGCTCTATCGCAAGGTCTTGCGGCGCTATGTGCAGATGGCCACAAGCGGCGGTGTTACCCAGGCGATTTTCCCTGAAGGCGGGCTAAGTCTCGACGGTGCTCTGGCCGAGCCGAAGGTCGGCTTGCTGTCCTATATCCTCGACGATCTCGACCTTGCCGCGCGGGACGTGGTTTTTGTTCCCGTGGGTCTGAACTATGACCGGGTGCTCGAGGACAAGGTCCTGACGAAAGCCGGTCAAAGCGGGACGCGGCGTTTCGATGCCTCTGTCAGTCGCGTGATCCGGGGGGTGTTCCACCAGTTCTGGCTGCGTATGACGGGGCGCTTCCACCGCTTTGGCTATGCGGCGGTCAGCTTTGGTGCGCCGCTGTCGCTGAGGGCCAATGTTCCGCTGGCGGGGGACGCGACGGACCTCGCGCGCGACCTGATGTCCCGGATCGCCCGCATCGTCCCTGTGCTGCCGGTGCCACTGGTCGCCTACCTGCTGATGCGGGGTCCGCAAAGCCGTGCGGATCTGGCAGCGGCCTTTTCCGCCGCGCTCGATGCGCTGCCGGATGCGCATGTCCACCTGCCGCGCAACAGCAGGGAGTATGCCGTCGAAGTGGGCCTGCGAGCCCTGATCGAACGCGGCATCGTGCACGAGCAGGATGGCCGTCTTGCCATCGTCCCCGACCAGGCCGCGCTGGCCAACTATTACGCGCGTTCCATCGAACACCTGTTCTAATCCGATCTCATGCCATCCTCTTTTGGCTGCTCGCAGGTTCTGGCCTGCGGGTTCTGCAGGCGTGTCATGCTGCAGGCGCATTGGGATTTCTGCAGTTGCTGGGTCATAAAATTACAAAATCTGGACAAATGATGTTGCAATGTTGCGCAGCGACGAATATCCCAAGGGTCAGCCCCGCGATTCTGCGCCGCAGAACCGGTCCGAACATCAACACTGGCTTAACAGGAGGCCGTCATGGCTCTGGACACGCAAACAGGCATCGCCCAGTACGATGCACCGGAAAAAGACCTCTACGAAGTCGGCGAAATGCCCCCGATGGGCTACGTCCCCAAGAAGATGTACGCTTGGGCGATCCGCCGTGACCGTCATGGCGATCCGGAGCAGAGCTTTCAGCAGGAAGTGGTCGACGTCTGGGACATCGACAGCCACGAGGTGCTGGTTCTCGTCATGGCCGCCGGCGTCAACTACAACGGCGTCTGGGCCGGCAAGGGCGTTCCGATCTCTCCCTTCGACGTGCATGGCCAGGACTTCCACGTTGCGGGCTCCGACGCCTCGGGCATCGTCTGGAAAGTCGGTGACAAGGTGAAGAACTGGAAAGTGGGCGACGAGGTTGTCATCCACTGCAACCAGGACGACGGCGACGACGAGGAATGCAACGGCGGCGACCCGATGTTCTCGCCCAGTCAGCGGATCTGGGGCTACGAGACCGGCGACGGGTCTTTCGCTCAGTTCACCAAGGTGCAGGCCCAGCAGCTGATGCCGCGCCCCAAGCACCTGACCTGGGAAGAAAGCGCCTGCTACACGCTGACGCTGGCCACTGCCTACCGGATGCTCTTCGGCCACCACCCGCATGAGCTCAAGCCCGGCCAGAACGTCCTGGTCTGGGGCGCATCGGGCGGTCTCGGCTCCTACGCGATCCAGCTGGCGAACACCGCCGGTGCCAATGCGATCGGCGTGATCTCGGACGAGAGCAAGCGCCAGTTCGTGATGGACCAGGGCGCCAAGGGCGTCATCAACCGCAAGGACTTCAACTGCTGGGGTCAGCTGCCCACGGTCAATACGCCGGAATACAATGCGTGGCTGAAAGAGGCGCGCAAGTTCGGCAAGGCGATCTGGGACATCACCGGCAAGGGTGTGAGCGTCGACATGGTCTTTGAACACCCCGGCGAGGCGACCTTCCCGGTCTCCACCCTGGTGGTCAAGAAGGGCGGCATCGTGGTGATCTGTGCCGGTACGTCGGGCTACAACTGTACCTTTGACGTGCGCTACATGTGGATGCATCAGAAGCGCCTGCAGGGCTCGCACTTCGCCAACCTCAAGCAGGCCGCCTCGGCCAACCGCCTGATGATCGAGCGCCGTCTTGATCCCTGCATGTCCGAGGTTTTCCCCTGGAACGAGATCCCGGCCGCGCACACCAAGATGATGAACAACGAGCACAAGCCCGGCAACATGTCGGTCCTGGTGCAGGCGCCCAAGACCGGGCTGCGCACGCTCGAGGACTGCCTGGACGCGCGCAAGTAAGAATCTCATCGGTCTGACAGACCTTCCGACGCCCGCGAATCGCCCCCCGGCATCGCGGGCGTTTTACGTTCCCGCGGTCACCTCAAAGCTTTCAGTCACTTGGCGAGGCGCCCCCTCGCTATTTCTGGGGAGTTAGATTCCGTGAATTTTGCGCTCTCCCGGCGCATGCTAGAGTTGTCTTAATGAAGCGTTAACCATCTATGCACGAGGCTGATCATGGGACATGACTGGATTTTGGACGTTCTCACCGACCTGAAAACATTCGCACGCGCCAACGGCATGCCGTCGCTGGCCGCGCAACTGGATGATGCCGCATTCGTGGCACAGGCGGAGATCACGTCCCAGGCCGAGGGTAATGGCATTGGGCTTTTTGTCGGGAAACGCACCGCGACTGGACGGGTTGATCGAGCGGCTCGAATCCGCTGAAGGACTCGAGGATCTGCAGATCCTCATAGAGGAACTGCGCGACAGGTATGGGGTCGATCACATTGTCTATCATTGGGTCAACAGCAATGGCGAACAATACGGGTGCGGGACATATGACCTGGAATGGGTCAACCGCTACCTCGAGAAGGGCTATCTGCGTGTCGATCCGGTGGTGGCAGGGTGTTACCAAAGATTCCACCCGGTCGACTGGAAGCGGCTGGACTGGTCCAGCAAGGCGGCGCGAGCCCTCATGCAGGATGCCATCGCCTATGGAATCGGCAACCAGGGCTATTCGATTCCGCTGCGCGGACCGAACGGCCAGTTCGCCCTGTTCTCTCTCTCGCACAATTGCAGCGACGAAGAATGGGAGGACTTCACGATAAGCAACCGGCGCGACCTGATCCTGGTGGCGCATTACTTCAACCAGAAGGCACTGGAATTCGAACCGGGACGCACACCTGACCCAGCTCAGCCCTTGTCCCCGCGCGAGATCGAAGCCATGACCCTCCTCGCCGTGGGCTATAGCCGGGCGCAAGCCGCTGATACCCTTTCGATTTCCGAGCATACCCTTCGGGTCTACGTCGAAAGCGCCCGCCATAAACTGGGTGCGCTGAACACCACTCACGCGGTCGCCCGGGCGCTCAGCCGGGGGGTGATCGTGGTCTGAGGACGCGCTTTGGTAAAGCGTGCGTTCTAGCAGCGCGCGCTCAGGTTGAATCCCGTTAACTATTCCAGCGGCAATCTTTCCCCATCGAATACACATTCCGAGGGGAAAACGAAATGATCCGCTACATCTACGGCACCGACCTGCACAAGTTCCCGAAGCTGGCCGAAACCATGTTCCGCGACCGCGCGGACCAGTTCAAGACGCGCCTGGGCTGGGAAGTCAGCGTCGACGAAGAGACCGGTTACGAGCGTGACGAATACGATGACGAGAACCCGCTTTACGTCATTTGGGAAAACGCCGACGGCACGCATGGCGGCTCTATGCGCCTGTTGCCTACCACGGGCCGCACGATGGTGAACGATCACTTCGTCCACCTGACCGACGGCGTGCGGATCCAGTCGCCTCTAATCTGGGAGTGCACGCGTTTTTGCCTGTCCCGAGGTGCGACACCGGGTGTCGCGGCGGCTCTGATGCTGGCTGGCGGCGAGGTCATGCAGGAATTCGGTGTGGAACATTACGTCGGCGTTTTCGATGCCCGCATGGTGCGGATCTATCGCCGCATCGGGTCCTCTCCCGAGGTTCTGGGCAGCCAGGGCCAGGGCCGCGAACAGATCAGTGTCGGCCTGTGGGAGTTCACGCCCGAGGGCCAGGCCCAGGTGTCGAAGAGCGCGGGCATCACGCCGGAAATGTCCAAGCGCTGGTTCGCGCTGTCCTTTGGTCAGATCGTCCAGCCCAAGGAACTTGCGGCCGCCTGAGAGCGACCGGACAGGGCAGCCGACAGGCGCGCGTGGGCAGACGCCCGCGCGCGCTTTTTCTTGTCCGGACGGTGAGTGCGGCTGGCAAGAGCGGCCTCTTAAGTTTTCACCGGGAAGATGTAGCAAAGGGTTCTGGTGGCCGCGCTTGGCGCGGGATAGGGTGCGCCGCATGACAGTTCCCGCTCTTGTATTTTCCGATGATCAGGCCGCCGCCTATGACAGCGTGACCGAGCTTTTGCGCGGCGCGGGCGTTGATCTTGAAGAGGGGCTGTGCCTGCCCGCGCAGGAAGGCCGGTCGCGCGTCATGGCACTGATGGGAAAGGCGGGCAGCGGCAAGACATTGCTTTTGGCCGAATTGGTCAAGGCACTGGAAGCGGTCGGGGTCGAGACCGTTTCGGGCGACTACGAAAGCCGCCGTGCCCGCGAAAAGCGGTCGCTGGCAGTGCTGGCGCCCACCAACAAGGCGGCCAGCGTGTTGCGGATGCGCGGCGTGCCCGCGACCACCATTCACCGCATCATCTATACCCCGGTCTATGACCCCGAATATGAACGCGTCGCCGAATGGCTGATGGGCAACGAGGACGAACGGCCCGAGATCGAGGGGCTGGCCGATATCGCCCTGGATCGGGCGCTTGCCGTCTACGAACAGCACAAGTCGATCCCGGCGGCGCTGGCGGCGGCGGGCCTGCGCGGCAGCGATTTCATCACCGGCTGGAAGCGACGGGAAGAACCGCTGGACATCGGTTTTGTCGACGAATCCTCGATGCTGGACGAACGACAGTTCGATGACCTCTGCGAGATCTTTCCCAACCTCGTCCTCTTTGGCGATCCCGCACAGCTGGCACCCGTGAACCAGTCGGGCAAGATGGTCTTCGACGGGTTGAAGGACAGCCAGAAACGCGAGCTGCACCGCATCCACCGGCAGGAGGCGGACAACCCGATCCTGGACCTCGCCCATGCCCTGGCGGATCCGGCACTGGGGTTCGAAGACTTCGAGCGCATGATCGAAGAGGCCGCCCGCAAGGATGATCGCGTGGTCTTCGCCAACCGGGTCGAGGTGGACCTGATGGCGCGTTCGCCGGTGCTGGTCTGGCGCAATGCCACTCGGATTCGGCTGATCAATGCGTTTCGCCGGGTGCATGACGCACCTGAGGACAGCCTTCTGCCCGGAGAGCCGCTGATTTGCGACGGGATCGAGCTGCCGCTGAAACATCGGCGCAAGCGGCTGGACCTGGAGGCGCGGGGGCTGATCAAGGGTGCCCAGGTGATCTATCTCGGCCCGGGCAAAAAGCCGGGGTTCTCGCGGTTGCACGTCGTGGGCGCGATCGAGCCGCAGGTCTCGGCTGCTTCGATCGTCAAGATCGAGAAGCCCGAGGAGGAGGAGCCCTTCATTCCCTTCGCGGCGCGGATGGGGGCCACCTTTCTGCATGGTGCGGCGGTGACGATCCACAAGGCCCAGGGCTCGCAGTGGGAGGAGGTGCAGGTCTTTGCGCCGGATCTCTACGCGGCGGCGCGGACCGGTCGGAACGAAGCCGGGCAACCGCTGTGGAAGCGACTGGCCTATGTGGCGATCACCCGCGCGCAATCGCGGCTTTACTGGGTTGTGCGCAATAGGCTGTCACGCCCGTCTGGGGCGTTGCGGGTCGATGACCTGAGCGCGCCGGCGGCCCCGCTGGAACTGACGGCGGAAGATCCGGCACTCTGACAGGTCGAAAGCCCGAAGGTGTCGCCGGGCCGGGACTGTTTGCGGCTGTGCCGCAAAGGCGCCCGCCCGCCGACCCGTTTGAACAGGCTCCGCCTGTTTTCACCATGCCGCACCCCTGTGCAGGGGCCGGACGCCGGGATGCAGATCAGGCCAGTTGCACGATCTGCTTGCCGGTATTGCCGCCCGTCAGCATCGAGATGAAGGCCGCCGGCGCGTTTTCCAACCCCTGCGCCACGTCCTCGAGAAAGCTGATGTCGCCGGCGGCGACCCTGGGTGTCATTTCCTCCAGGAACGCCGGATAGCCGTCCCAATGGTCGAAGATGATGAACCCGTTGACCGAGAGGCGCTTGACCAGGATCGATCGCCAGACCTTTGGCAACCGGTCCTCTGTGCCGTCGGCCCCGCCGTACCAGGCGATTGTGCCGCAGATCGGGATACGGCCATGCGTGTTCATCAGCGGCATGACCGCCTCCAGCACTTTGCCGCCGGTATTCTCCCAGTAGATGTCGATGCCATCCGGGGCCTCGGCGGCAATCGCCTCGCGCAGGGCGCTGGCGCCGACGCAGGCGCGGTGGTCGATGGCGGCGTCGAAGCCGAAGCGTTCCGACGCCAGCCGGCATTTCTCGGCCCCGCCCGCGATGGCGACGGTCCGCAGGCCTGCGGCCTTGGCCAACTGGCCGACCAGTGAGCCGACCGGCCCGGTCGCGGCGGCGACGGCCAGGGTTTCGCCTGCCTTTGGACGACCGAAGTCCCGCAGGCCCGTCCAGGCGGTGAAGCCCGGCATGCCGAGAACGCCAAGCGCCGTGGTGGGCGGCAGGCGGTCGTCGAGCTTGCGCAGCCCCTGCGCGGGAAGGGCCGCGTGGCTGGCCCAGCCGGTCATGCCCGTCACCAGATCGCCTTCGGCGAAGGCCTCGTCGCGCGAGGCAATGACGCGGCCAACGCCCTGTCCGACCATCGTGCCGTTTATGTCGACCGAGGCGGCATAGCTGCCCGCATCGTCCATCCGCCCCCGCATGTAAGGGTCAAGCGACAGGTGTGTGACCTCGACAAGCACCTCGCCAGCGCCCGGGGCCGGCATCGGCGCCTCTTTCAGCGCAAAATCTTCGGGCACGGGCAGGCCGGACGGGCGGCGGGCGAGGGCGATGCGGCGCATCTGGCTGGACATGGGCACTCCTTGCGTCACTTTCTGGAAAAACGGTTGCACGGTGGCAATGCTCGCGCGCAGTCTAACCGGACGCAGGCAGACGGCAAGGGAGGGCCAGATGCAAGGCATGATGATGCATATGCCGTTGAGGATCATCGAGATTCTCGACTACGCGGCACAGGCGCACCCGGGAGGAGAGATCGTCTCGGTCCGGACCGAGGGGGACATTCACCGCGAAACCTATGCCGAGGCCTTTGCCCGCGCCGGGCAGTTGGCGCATGGGCTGGCCGCCCTGGGGGTGAGCGACGGCGACCGCGTGGCGACACTGGCCTGGAACGGCTATCGCCACTTCGAGCTGTACTATGCGATCAGCGGAATGGGCGCGGTCTGTCACACGATCAACCCGCGTCTTTCTGCCGAGCAGATGTTGTACATCATCGGGCACGCCTCGGACCGGGTGATTTGCGTGGATCTGACCTTTGTGCCGATCGTCGAGGCCCTGGCGGACCATTTGCCCGAGCGGCTGACTCTGGTGGCGATGACCGACCGGGCGCATATGCCGGACAGCAAGCTGGACTGGCTGTGCTACGAGGACCTGCTGGAAGGGCAGCCCAGCGCCTATGACTGGCCAGTGATGCCCGAGGACAGCGCGGCGGGGCTTTGTTACACCTCGGGCACCACGGGGAACCCAAAGGGGGCGCTGTATTCGCATCGCTCGACCGTGCTGCATGCGCTTTACCTGGCGGTGACGGTGCCGCGGTCGCTGCATGAGGGCGCGCGTATCCTGCCGGTGGTTCCCATGTTCCACGTCAATTCCTGGGGCCTGCCCTATGCGGCGCCACTGGTGGGGGCCTCGCTGATCATGCCGGGGGGCAAGCTGGACGGTGCCTCTGTCTTCGACCTGATGGAAGAGGAAAAGGTGACGGCCTCCTGGGGCGTGCCGACCGTCTGGCTGGGGCTTCGGGCCGAGGTGGAACAGCGCGACGCGGTGCCCTCGGCGCTGGACCAGCTGGTGATCGGCGGGTCTGCGGCGCCGCGGGCGATGATCGAGTTCTTCGAGAAACGCGGGGTGGATGTCTGCCACGCCTGGGGCATGACAGAAATGAGCCCGGTGGGCACGCATGGACAATTGTCCAAACCGATGCAGGAGTTGCCCTTCGATGAGCGCATGGCGTTGAAGGCAAAACAGGGACGGAGGGTCTTTGGGGTCGAATTGCGGATCGACGGCGAGGACGGCAAGCCTTTGCCTCATGACGGTACATCCTCCGGAGAGCTGCACGTGCGGGGGAACACGATCATTTCCGGCTATTTCGGGGATGAGGCCGCGACGGAAGACGCTTTTGATGCCGACGGCTGGTTCGGTACGGGTGACGTGGCGGTGATCGACGAACGCGGTTTCCTGGCAATACAGGATCGGTCCAAGGACCTGATCAAGTCGGGGGGTGAGTGGATCAGCTCCTTGGACCTGGAGAACATCGCGATGGGGCATCCGAAGGTCGCCAGTTGCGCGGTTATCGCGGTGTCGCATCCCAAGTGGGAGGAACGTCCCTTGCTGGTGGTGGTCCCGCGCCAGGCCGATGATCCGCCGGACCTGGAGGAGATCCACGACATGATGCTGGAGCATCTTGCGAAATGGCAGTTGCCGGACGCGATGGAATGCGTCGAAGACCTGCCGCTGACAGCGACGGGCAAAGTGTCAAAACTGACCCTGCGCAAGCGGTTTGCGGACTACGTGCTGCCCGATGCTGGCTGATGACCTGAGGGACATGGCGCCGCGCGAAAGCGGTTGGGTGACGCTGGACGCGGCACGGGTCAAGCTGTTCGCCGATGCCACGGAGGACTGGCAGTTCATCCACCTGGACGAGGAACGGTCGGCGGCCGAAACGCCCTTTGGCGGCTGCGTCGCGCATGGGTTCCTGACGCTGTCGATGCTGTCCAAGATGTCCTACGAGATCATGGAGGGGCTCGAGGGCGTTAGGTCCAGCATCAACTACGGCTTCGACCGCATCCGCTTCGTCTCGCCGGTCCGGGTGGGGCGTCGGATCCGGGGGCGTTTTACCGTGGCCAGTGTCGACGAACGCGACGGCTGTCTTGACGTGCATTGGGACGTGGAGGTCGAGATCGAGGGCGCCGAGCGACCGGCGCTGGCCGCCAACTGGATCACGCGGTTGTACTTGGACGGGTAACGACGACCACGCATGGAACGGCGCGACGCCCATCCGCCCACCCCGTGCGCGCCGCTCCATGCGCGGGCGGCGAGGGGCTGTCGAGAGGAGGGGACATGGACCTGGGGATGACGGAGCGTGTGCGCCTACTGGTGACGCAGGTGCGAGAGATGATCGACGAGGAGATCGCGCCGCTGGATGCCGAGTTTCATGCGCTTGTCGGCACGCATCCCTCGGGCAACCGCTTTGCCTTGGTGCCGCGGCAACTGGACATCCTGGACGGGCTGAAGGCCGAGGCCAGGGCGCGGGGGTTGTGGAATTTCTGGCTGACGGACTCCGACAGGGGCTATGGGCTGACCACGGTGGAATATGCCTACCTGGCCGAGGAAATGGGCAAGGTCGGTCTGGCGGCGGAGGTCTTCAACTGCAGCGCGCCGGACACCGGCAACATGGAGGTGCTGGAGCGCTACGGCGAAGACTGGATGAAGGCGCGCTGGCTGGCGCCCCTGCTGGAGGGAGAAATCCGGTCTGCCTATGTCATGACGGAACCGGATGTCGCCTCTTCGGATGCGGCGCAACTGGCCTTCGAGGCGCGGCGGGATGGCGATGACTACGTGCTGAACGGAGAGAAATGGTGGATCAGCGGCGCCGGCGATCCGCGCTGTGGGCTGTATATCCTGATGGCCTGTACCGACCCCGGTGCGGCACGACATGCCCGGCACACGATGTTCGTCATGGATCCGGGGACCCCCGGGATCGAGGTGTTGCGGCCGATGACCGTCTTTGGCCAGGATGATGCGCCGCATGGGCACATGCACCTGAGATTCACCGATGTGCGCCTGCCCGCCCGGAATGTCGTTCTGGGCGAGGGGCGCGGCTTTGAGGTGGCGCAGGGACGGCTGGGTCCGGGGCGCATACACCATTGCATGCGGGCCATCGGCCAGGCGGAGAATGCATTGGAATTGATGTGCCGCCGGGGCCTGTCGCGCGAGGCTTTCGGCAAGCGCATCGCCGATCTGGGCGCCAATCACGACATCATCGCCAATGCCCGGATGGAGATCGAGATGGCGCGCCTGTTGTGTCTCAAGGCGGCCTGGATGATGGACACGGCCGGTGTGCGCGCGGCGCAGCCCTGGATTTCCAAGATCAAGGTGGTGGCGCCGCTGATGGCGACTCGGGTGGTGGACGAGGCGATGCAGATGCACGGCGCGGGCGGGATCAGCCAGGACCATGATCTTGCCGCGATGTGGACGCATATCCGCACGTTGCGCTTTGCCGACGGGCCCGATGCCGTCCACCGGCGACAGGTGGCGCGGGCGGAGCTGCGAAAATATGCCAGCGAGAGCCACTGACGGGTTCTGTTGCAGGTGAGTATTTGAAGAGAGAAGAAACGGGGGGCGGGATGCAGGCGGTGGACCTGGCGCGCGTGGCGGAATGGATGCAGGACCATGTGCCGGGGTTTTACGGGCCGTTGCAGGCCGAGCAATTCGAACAGGGCCAATCCAACCCCACCTTCCGGCTGGACAGTCCCTCGGGTCGCTATGTCCTACGGCGCAAGCCTCCGGGGAAGCTGTTGAAATCCGCGCATGCGGTGGACCGGGAGTTTCGCGTCCAGTCTGCGCTGGCCGGGACGGGCGTGCCTGTGCCGAGGATGTTGGCATTCTGCCAGGACGACGCGGTGCAGGGCAGTGCGTTCTACATCATGGAGCATGTCGCCGGCCGCACCCTTGTCGAACCCGACCTGCCGGGGGAGGCGCTGACCGGACGGGCCGCGATCATGGACGAGATGAACCGCGTTCTGGCTGCGCTCCACTCCCTCGACCCGGTCCGCCTTGGCCTGTCTGATTACGGTGCGCCGGGAAACTACTATGAACGACAGCAGGTGCGGTGGACGGGGCAGTACCGCGCCTCGGAAACCGAACGGCAGCCTGACATGGAGGCCCTGATCACCTGGCTGGAACGGGCCGTGCCTGCCGATGACGGGCAGCGGACGCTCGTGCATGGCGATTTCCGCCTGGACAACCTGTTGTTCGCGCCAGAGGGGGCAGCTTGCAGGGCTGTGCTGGACTGGGAGCTGTCCACGCTGGGCCATCCCCATGCGGACCTCGCCGGGGTCCTGATGCAATGGCAGTTGCCGCCGGGGCCGGAGACGCGCGGACTGGCCGGGGTGGACCGGGCGGCACTGGGCCTGCCCTCGGACCAGGCATTCGTCACCAGCTATTGCGCGCGACGCGGGATCGACGGGATCGGCAACCTGGGCTTTTGTGTCGCCTTTGCCTTCTTCCGCATGGCAGCGATCCTGCAGGGGGTCAGGAAACGTGCCCTTGACGGCACTGCCGCGAACCCGGAAAAGGGTTTGAAACTGGGCGCTTATGTGCCGACATTTGCAGCTATGGGGCTGGAGGCCCGGCACGGATATGGATGAGGCTTTCCGCGAGGCACCCTATGCCTATTCCCGGCACATCGGGATGAAGATGACCGACTGGCACGAGGGCTATGCCGCCTTCGAGCTGCCGCTGGAAGATTTCCTGATGAACCGCCACGGCAATCCGCATGGCGGTGTCCATGCCTCTCTGCTGGACACGGTCATGGGTTACGCTGGCTGCTGGACCGGCGATCCCGAGCGCAAGCAGCTGTGCCTGACGCTGAGCCTGAACGTGCAGTACCTCTCGCGACCCAAAGGGCAATTGCTGAAGGGCGAGGGCTGGAAGACCGGCGGCGGGCGGTCTTCCTTCTTCGCCGAGGCGCAGATCGCGGATGAAACCGGCGAGCTGATTGCCAAGGGCACGGGCGTGTTCAAGTACCGGTCTTGACGGCGTGGCGGGCTGAACCCCTCCCTACGCCAGGTCCGCGACCAGCGCGGGCAGATCTGCGTGATCCGCGAAACTGGCCCTGTGCGGCAGATCCTTGACTGGCGTCTTGCGATAGCCCTCCGTGAACAGCAGGAACGGGATGCCCGCGTTCTGTGCGGTCTCGACGTCTGTTTCGCTGTCGCCCACGTAAAGCGCGCGAGAGGCGCCGTCGAGCGCGGCGTGCAGCATGGCCGGGTCGGGCTTGCGCGTGGGCAGGCTGTCCCCGCCGATGACAACCTCGAAGAAGGACGCCAGCCCGGTGTCGCACAGGGCGGAAAGCGTGGCCTCATGTGGCTTGTTGGTGCAAAGGGTCAGCCGATGGCCCGCCTCATGCAGTGCGGTCAGTGCCTCGCGCGCGCCGGGATAGACCGAGTGCGGGTCGCTGGGCGTGTTGACGTAGTGATGCATGGTGCGGCGCGTCAGCTCGGCGTGATGGTCCTGCGAAACGCCGACGTGATCCAGCACCCGTTCCAGCAGGATCGGCAAGCCCCGTCCGACAAAGCCTTGCGTCGTGTCGCGGTCGATCCCGGGCAGGGACATTTCCGCCAGTGCCGAGGCCACGCCGTGATGGATATGCGGCACGCTGTCGATCAGTGTGCCGTCCAGGTCGAAAGCGATGGTCAGGCTCATGCGGCGAGCGTGGTGGCCGCAGTGCGGATCGCGCGGATGTTCTCGCCATAGGGCGCCGGGTTCTCGACCGATCCGCCGCGGAACACGGCAGATCCGGCCACCAGAACGTCGGCGCCAGCCTCGACCACAAGCGGCGCGGTGGTCGGATCGACGCCGCCGTCGATCTCGATATGCACCGGGCGGTCCCCGATCATCTGGCGCAGGGTGCGGACCTTGCTGGTCATGTCGATGAATTTCTGCCCGCCGAAGCCGGGGTTCACGGTCATGACGCAGACCAGATCGGTCAGGTCCAGCAGGTGTTCGATGGCCTGCGCCGGGGTGCCCGGGTTCAGCGCCACACCCGCCTTCATTCCGGCGGCGCGGATTGCCTGCACGGTGCGATGGGTATGCGCCCCGGCCTCGACATGGGCGGTCAGGATGTCGGCGCCCGCTTCGGCGTAGGCTTCGATATAGGGATCGACGGGGGCAATCATCAGGTGCACGTCCATGACCGTCTTGACATGTTTGCGGAAGGCTTTGACCGCGGGCGGGCCAAAGGTGAGGTTCGGGACGAAGTGCCCGTCCATCACGTCGACATGGATCCAGTCGGCGCCCTGATCCTCGACGGCGCGGATCTCACGCCCGAAATCGGCGAAATCGGCGGACAGGATGGAGGGGGCGATCTTGACGGTGCGGTCGAAGGGCATGGGTTTTCCTGAAAGCAAGGCGGTTGAACAGGGATTTGGCCGCTGAAGGGCGCCGGGTCAAGTCCGGTACGGGGTCAGTACCCGGCGTCGCGGTCCACGAGGTGCAACAGGGGCTCACCGGCTTCGCCACGGCGGATGTTTTCGGCGATGACGCGGGCCGCCGTCCCGGGGCGTGTCGTGGAGGCGATATGCGGGGTGACGGTGACACGGGGGTGGGACCAGAAAGGATGATCTTCCGGCAGTGGCTCGACGCGAAAGACGTCGAGCGTGGCATGCGCGATCTGCCCCGCTTCCAGCGCGTCGATCAGCGCGCCATCGTCGATCAGCGGCCCGCGCCCCGGGTTGATGAGGAAAGCGCCGCGCGCCGGCAGCGCCAGCGTCTCGGCGTCGATCAGGTTCAGGGTGGCGGGCGTATCCGGCAGCAGCAGGATGACGATCTGCGCATCGGTCAGGGCCTTGCGCAATCCGTCCTCCCCTGCATGGCAAGTGACACCGGGCAGTTCCTTTTGCGTGCGGCTCCACCCCGTGACCGGGAAACCCAGCGCGGCCAGAGCCTTGGCACAGGCTTGCCCCAGCGCGCCCATCCCCAGGATCGTCACGGGGCGGTCAGCCGACAGCGGCGGCGGGGTCGCGTCCCATTCGCGGTCCGGGTTCACGATATGGGCGTTCATGCCAAGGTGGTGGCGCAGCGTATGGCCGGTGACCCATTCCACCATGCCCTGGGTCAGACCGTCCTCGTCGACCATGCGGGTCAGCGGCACGTTCAGGGTCTCGTTCCCGGTGATGCCCTCGACCCCGGCCCAGAGGTTCAACACGGCCTTGAGCCGGGTAAATGGCGTGAAATCCTGCACGTCCGAATTCGGCGCATAGACGATATAATCGACCTCAGCGGCGGGCAGCTCGGTGCTCAGCCGATAGTCCAGCCCGGCGGCGTCAAGCGCGCTGCGCAACGGGCCTTCGTAGTCCTCCCATTTCTCGGAGCGGGCGGCGAAGAGGATATTGGTCATGGTCGGGGCTCCGGTCTGCTTTTGGCCCCTTAGACCACGCGCACCGGCCAAGGGAAAGCCGGTGCCCCGGGGCCAGGTCCGGCCCGGTTCACCTTGGCCGGTGGATATGCGCGCTTTGCACCAGGCCAAAGGCCAGCATAAGGACCAGCATGGCCGACCCGCCATAGCTGACCATCGGCAGCGGCACACCAACGACCGGGGCCAGCCCCATGACCATCGACATGTTCACGGCGAAGAACAGGAAGAAGGTCAGCCCGATTCCCAGGATCAGCAGTGAGGAGAACCTGTCGCGGTTCTGCAGGGCCGCCACGATGCAAAAGACCAGGATCAGGACGTAAAGCGCCAGCAGGGACACCCCGCCGACGAAACCGAACTCTTCGGCCAGCGTGTTGAAGATGAAGTCGGTGTGTTTCTCGGGCAAGAAGTTCAGCCGCGATTGCGTGCCCTGCATGAAACCGCGCCCCGTCCAGCCGCCCGATCCCATCGCGATCTTGGCCTGGGTGATGTGATAGCCCGCCCCCAGCGGATCCTGTGACGGGTCCAGGAACGTGTCGATGCGACGGAACTGGTAGTCCGCCAACAGCTGCCAATCGGTGCCGCGGCTCTGGAACACGGCCCAGATGGTGCCGATGCCTGCGCTGATCACGGTGGCAAAATACAGCCAGTGCACCCCGGCAAGGAACATCATCAGTCCGCCTGCCGTCATCAACAAGATCGCGGTCCCCAGGTCCGGCTGCGTCAGCACCAGGCCCGTAGGCACAAGGATGATGAGGATGGGTACCAGCACCCAGAGCGGGCGTGAGGTGCGCGACAGCGGCAGCCGGTCATAGTAGGCGGCCAGCAGCATGACCATCGCGATCTTCATCACCTCGGAGGGCTGCAACCGCATGAAGCCCAGGTCGATCCAGCGCTGGGCGCCCATGCCGACGGCGCCGAACAGCTCGACCATCACCAGAAGGCCGAGCGAGCCGAAATAGGCGACCAGCGCCATGTTGCGCCAGAACCAGATCGGCACCATCGCGACGATGAACATCAGCGCCAGGCCCAGGCCAAAGCGTTTCATCTGCGGTTCCGCCCAGGGGCTGAACGACCCGCCCGCGACCGAGTAGAGCATCAGGAACCCGATGCCCGCCACCGCCGTCAGCAGGACGATCAGCGGCCAGTTCAGGTGCAGGATCTTGCGCCAGCCGGTTGGGACCGTCTTGACGTTGTACTCAAGATACGTCACGCGCTGTCGCTCCCCTGAGCGCGACGTTCGGCGCGTTCGCGCGCCAGCCGTTCCTGCTGGGCCTTGATGCGGCGCCGATCAGCCGTGGGATAGGCCTCGAGTGGGGGATCGCCCTTGTAGAGCGCCTGCAGCGTGACGTCGCGGGCGATTGGCGCTGCCGTGGTACTGCCGCCGCCGCCGTGTTCGACCACCACCGAGACGGCGATCTGGGGCGCCTCTGCCGGGGCGAAGTTCACGAACAATGCGTGGTCACGCCGTTCCCAGGGCAGGTCGTCGTTCGAGGTGACGCCGCGCGCACGTTCGGCAGCGGTGATATTGCGGACCTGGCTTGTACCGGTCTTGCCGGCCATGCGCATCTCGGCCGCGTCGATGCGCGACCGGTAGGCGGTGCCGTGGCGATGGTTCGACACCGCGAACATGCCGCGGCGAATCTGGCGCAGGTGGTTGGGGTTGATCCCGAGGTCTGCCCCCTCCAGGTGCACGGTCTCGATGCCGTCGACGCTCTTGACGAGGCGCGGCGTGACCGCCTTGCCGGTGGCGATGCGTGCCGTCATTACCGCCAGTTGCAGCGGCGACGACAGGACGAAGCCCTGGCCGATGGAGGCGTTGACGGAGTCCCCGATTACCCACTCCGCGCCGCGGTTGCGCCGTTTCCATTCCTTGTCGGGGATCAGGCCGCCGGTCACCGCCGACATCGGGATGTCATGCGACTCGCCCAGACCCAGACGGCGCGCCATGTCGGCGATGCGTTCGATGCCGACCTTCAGCGCCATCTCGTAGTAATAGACGTCGCAGCTTTCGCGCAGGCTCTGTTCCAGGGTCATGTGGCCGTGGCCGACGCGTTTCCAGCAGTGGAACTTGCGTCCGCCGACCTCCAGGTGGCCGGGGCACCAGACAGTGTCGTCGGGCGTCATCAGGCCCGCGTCCATCGCCGCCAGCGCCGTGACCATCTTGAAGGTCGAGCCGGGCGGATAGGCGTCCTGCACGGTTTTTGAGGCCAGCGGGCGGTGGTCATTGTCGCGCAGCTCGCCGTAGTCGGCCACCGAAATCCCGCGTACGAACTTGTTGGGGTCGTAGGACGGGGCCGAGGCGATGGCCAGAAGGTCTCCGCGGTTGACGTCCATCACCACGACAGAGGCACTTTCCTGTCCAAGGCGGGCCTGGACGTATTCCTGCAGCGCCGTATCCACGGTCAATTGCAGGTCGGCGCCGGCCTCGCCCTCGCGCCGGTCGAGTTCGCGCATGACGCGGCCCACGGCGTTGACCTCGACCCGTTTGGCGCCGGCATTGCCGCGCAGCTGTTCCTCGTACTTCGCCTCGACGCCCACCTTGCCGATCTGGAACCGGGGGATGCGCAGCACGGGCGGCGGATCCTCGTAGCGCGACAGGTCGCGTTCCGAGACCGGCCCGACGTAGCCCGCCACATGGGCATAGAGATCGCGGTTCGGGTAGACCCGGCTCAGGCCCACCTCGGGCGTGACGCCGGGCAGGGCTGGGGCGTTGACCGCGACGCGGCTGATGTCCTCCCACCGGACGCGATCGGCGATGGTGACGGGAAAGAAGGGGGCCGTCCGCTCCATCTCGGCCAGGGCGCGGTTCAGGTCGTCCTCGTCCAGTTCCACCAGCTGGCCCAGGCGGCGGATCACCGTGGTCACGTCCCCCGCGTCCTCACGCGTCAGCGTGATGCGGTATGTCTGTTCGTTCTCGGCGATCACCCGGCCTTCGCGGTCGAAGATGCGGCCACGGGCGGGAGGAATCAGCCGGATGTTGATGCGGTTTTCCTCGGCCAGGAGGCGGAATTCATCCGCCTGGTCGACCTGCATGTGACGCATCCGCAGGGCCAGCACGCTGGCAAAGCCAAGTTGCAGTCCGCCCAGCATCAGCCCGCGTCGCGTGATGCGACGGGCACTGTCGGCGGTTTCGCGTGGGCTTCGTCTCATAGCGGGCGTCCCGTGTGATCGTATTCGCCGGGCGTGCTGCGGCGCACGCCAAGTGCAAGGTAGCTGATCGCGGCCACCAGCGGGTAGATCGCGACCGTCATACCATATTGCATCACCCATAGAGAAAGCATTCCCGGCGTCACGATCAAGAGTGCGAGAGTGACGCGGTAGATCACGGTGATGACCAGAAGGCCGGTCGCGGCGGTCAGCCATTCGGCGGCAAAAGTGTTCTCGCGCACGTGGCGGCCCCGCACCTTGAGCCATTCCGAGGTCAGCAGCACCAGCAGCGCCCAAAGTCCGGGGGGCCGATGAAAAAGGAAGTCCGCCAGCAGCATGACCCCGGCGATGGACATCATCGGAACGTAGTCGGGCCGCCGCAGTGCCCAGGCAAAGGTCAGTGCCGTCAGGACGTCCGGCCCCGCGATGCGCGAGGGCATGATCTGCAGCGGCAGCAGGTGGACGAAGAAAATCGCCAGGGCGAGCGCCACGTAGGTGGCCCGCATCGTCCAGAGCCGCGCCGGGCTGTTCTCAGCCATCGCCGGGCGTTCCCGGGGCTGCGGGGGGCGGCGGCGCACCGGCGTCGGGCAGGGCCTCCGGCAGGATCAGCGAAGAGGGTGCCTCGACCCGGCGTGCGCCGTGGTCACGCAGGACGCGCAGGAATTCCAGTTGTTCGTAATCGGCGGCCAGGCGCACCCGCAACCGCCCGCCGGGGTCCTGCGCCACCTGGCCGATCAGCAGGCCGGGCGGAAAGACCTCGCCGTCGCCGGTGGTCACGATCCGGTCACCGGGGCGCACCAGGTCGGGGTTTTCCAGGAAGTCGATGGGCGGGGCAGAGGTGTTGTCACCCGCGATGATGGCACGCTGGCCCGAAGGCTGGATTTCCGCCGGGATGCGCGATGTCGCATCGGTCAGCAGGATCACGCGGCTGGTATTGGCGCCCACGCCGGAGACCCGGCCCACCAGCCCGATCCCGTCCATCGTCGCCCAGCCGTCCACGATGCCGTCGCGCCCGCCCACGTTGATCAGCACCGACTGCCGGAACGGAGAGCCGGAATCCGCCAGCACCACGGCGGTGATATAGGTCAGACGCGGGTCCAGACGGACGTTGTTGAGGTCGCGCAGGCGGGCGTTTTCCTGTTCCAGCTGCAGCGCCGCCTCTTTCCAGGCGGTCATCTTGCGCAGCTCGCGGCGCAGCTCCTCGTTCTGTTCATACAGCTGCTGGTAGCTCTGGAAATCGCGCACCAGCCGGATGGTGGCCGTCACCGGCGCCATCGCCCAGTCCATGCGCGGAACCACCGCGTCCACGACCTGCGCGCGGAACCGTTCCACGCGCGGACTGTCGATGCGCCACAGCAGGAAGATCCCGAAGAGCACCAGCGCAAGGACGACAAGCAACAGCCGCTTGAGCGGGCCGGTAAAGTCGTCGGATGCATTGCGGTCGCTGGCCATGAGACTCGTCGGGTTCGTTTAGCCTATTCTGTATAGATTGGTGCCCGGTTACTACAGTCACGCTTGACCCAGAGCCAGCACAACTTTGCCGACCCGCGACGGTGGCATAGGCTGCATGTGCGGGAAGTCGCCTCCTCTGTCTTGGAGGTGCGGCTGTCTACCGATCCCGTTTCGAGTACATGGAGCTCGCTATGACACCATTCTTTTTGTCGGCCCTTTTCGCCGCAAGCCTTTCTTTTGCGACATTGCCCAGTTTTGCCGCGGCGCAACAGATGCTGTCCGACGGGCAGGAAATTGTCGCAACGTTTTCGAAAGGACCCTTTTCAAGTTTTCAGGGTCGATATGGTACAGGGAAGGTCGGCTTTACCTATCGCAAATCGTCAAACACTCTCGGTCCAGCCAGCATCCTATCACACACGGGCAACAAGATCGTTGCGCGGGGGACCTCAACTACCTGTACGTTCCGCAAAAACGCCTCTGTCAGTTGCAAGAACGGTAGCCGGGGCGTTTGGCAGTTGGCCAAGTAGAACACGATCAAAGCTTGCCGAACCGGGCAGAGGGCAAGCTCTGGCAATCGTGCCGCGCGTTCAGCTGTCGTAGTCGATGGCGTGGCGCAGTTGTTTTTCGTATTCCAGCGCCTTGCCGGTGCCCAGGGCCACGCAGTTGAGGCTTTCGTCCGCGATGGACACGGCGAGGCCGGTCTGTTCACGCAGGGCGAGGTCCAGATCCCCCAGCAGTGCGCCGCCGCCGGTCAGCATCACGCCCCGGTCGACGATGTCGGCGGCAAGGTCCGGCGGCGTCGCTTCCAGCGCGGTCATCACGGCCTCGCAGATCGCCTGCACGGGTTCGCTCAGCGCCTCGGCCACCTGGGCCTGGCTGATCTCGGTTTCCTTGGGCACGCCGTTCAGCAGGTCGCGGCCCCGGATCTGCATGGACGAGCCGCGTCCGTCGTCGGGCATCCGCGCCGTGCCGATCGAGGTTTTGATGCGTTCGGCGGTGGATTCGCCCACCAGCAGGTTCTGCTGGCGGCGCAGGTAGTTGATGATCGCCTCGTCCATGCGGTCACCCCCGACGCGCACGGAGCGCGCGTAGACGATGTCGCCCAGTGACAGCACCGCGACCTCGGTCGTGCCGCCGCCGATGTCGACGACCATGTTGCCGGTCGGGTCGGTGATCGGCATGCCGGCCCCGATGGCCGCCGCGATGGGCTCGGCGATCAGGCCCGCCTTGCGCGCGCCTGCCGACAGCACCGACTGGCGAATGGCGCGTTTCTCGACCGGGGTCGCGCCGTGCGGGACGCAGACGATGATCTTGGGCTTGGAGAAGGTCGAGCGGCGGTGAACCTTGCGGATGAATTCCTTGATCATCGCCTCGGCGGTGTCGAAATCCGCGATCACGCCTTCGCGCATCGGGCGGATCGCCTCGATGCTGCCGGGGGTCCGGCCCAGCATCAGCTTGGCGTCTTCGCCCACGGCCAGGACTTTCTTCTGGCCATCCTTCACATGGTAGGCGACCACCGAGGGCTCCGACAGGATAACCCCCTTGCCCTTGACGTAGACCAGCGTGTTCGCCGTTCCCAGGTCAATGGCCATGTCCGAAGAAAACAGGCCTAGGATGCCATCCATGCCAAACATATTGCTCTTGCCCCATTGCCTCATTGGCCCGCGACTCTGCGAGCCCGGACCTGCGCCGTTATAGGGCTGAGCCACTGGATGCGGAAGGGGGGCAGGGGGGCAAATCAGCGGGGAATCGCCGCATGCCGCCTTGTCAGGCAGGCGCGATCAGTGTGGCGGGCCGTTTAGCCGGACCTGTGCCGCCTCTGTCGCGGGCGGGACATGCGGCATGTCCCGGGGTTTCTCGGATTCGGGCCGGGCCGGGCGCCCGCTTTTTGCTGCAAGCGCGCGCAAAGCGCCAAGATCGACGGTGTCCAGAAAGCCTAGGATCGCCGGGTCCGGCGCGCGGGTGGTCAGGCGCAGGTCTATGGCGCCGATCCGGGCGACAAAGCCGCGCAGGCGGTGCGGGCGCTGCCCGTCGTCCGCGATCTGGACCGGTCCCAGGACCTCGAACCAGGTCAGGTCCTGGGCGCTGCTGTGTTCGATCAGCGTGTCGATACGGTCGAAATGCGAGTCGATGGCGCGGAGATGCGCCCGCCAGACCGGGTGCGGAATGCTGCGGTCCGGGTCCTCGACGGACAGGACGATCAGACCGCTCTCGCTGCGATAGGTGCGCGTGGTGTCTGCGCGGTAGCGCTCCAACGCGGCGACCTCCCAGCGGGGCAAGCCATCGGCGGGGGGCAGGCCCAGTGTGGCGCGGCCCAACTCGCGGTCGCGGGCCGCCGCCTGCGCGGGACTGAAGAGAAAGGCTGCCTGTCCAACGGTGTCGGGTTCCTCCGTCCAGCCCGGAGGAGCCGGCGGCATGGCGTCGCTGACAAGCGAGGACCGGCGCAGAACCCGGCCCATGACGCCGTCGCGGTCGCCGAACCGCTCGATCAGGGTGGTGATGTAGTGCGCCTTGCCGAAGTCGGCCCCGGCACGCGACCACTGTACGGCATAGTCGACACCGAGAGGGCCAAGCCCGGCCATCCCGGCAAGGGCGAGGATGCCGAAACCTCTGGCGCGTGACATTCCCAACTCCTGTGCAGCCCACAGGGGATCAACTGGCCTCCAATCGGGGCACGAGTTTGGCGTCGCGACGTCGAAAGCGGGAAAATCATGCGGACGAAAAGGTTTGACAGGTTCCAGAGCATGAGCGGAAACTAAAATGACCAAGCGTCAACCTGAGGGGCATTTCAATGAAGCGACTAATTTCCATGATCCTTGCCTGCCTGGCGGCCAGCCCGGCAATCGCGGACTCCTGCTGGGATCACAACGGATCCATCATGCGCCTGACGGATCAGGGCAACAACCGCTGGTTCTGGTACGAAACCACGCCGCACAGCTGGCAATACCCGGCGGGCGTGACGCCCGGCGTGTTGCTGTTCAACGGCTGGAAGAACGGTGAGTGGTACAGCGGCACGGCGCGGCGGTTTTCCAAGTACTGTCCCGGCACTCCGCTGGAATACCATGTCGAGGGGCCGGTCCTGCAGAACCCGCTGCGCGTTCAGCTCACAGGGCAATACCAGGTCCAGCAGAACTGCCAGCCGACCGGCGAATGGCGTAGGGATACGCTGGTCTTTACCTACCGATACCAGTGCTAGACTCGGGCGCCTGACGCAGGGGAAAAGCCGCGGCGCCGTCCCGCGGCTTTTTGCATGCCCAGCGATCTTCTTGCGCGTCGTTTTCCCCGCATGACGTGTCGGGCGCGCGCGGCGCCGGGATGTGCGGCGCGGTATTGAGGGGAAAATGAACCCGGAGAGTCGCGTCATGAAAACCCATGTCAAAGCTTTGGTCGTCGGCGGTGGCGCCGTCGGCACCTCGATTGCCTATCACCTGGCCAAGGCCGGCTGGGAAGACGTCATGCTCGTCGAGCGTGACGAGCTCACCTCCGGCTCGACCTGGCACGCAGCCGGCCTGTTGCCGCTGTTCAACATGTCCTATGCGACGACCCACATCCACAAATACTCGGTCGATTTCTACAAGACTCTCGAGGAAGAGACCGGGCTGAACGCCGGTTTCGCCGTGGTGGGCAACCTGCGCATGGCGCAGACCGACGAGCGCATGGACGAATACCGGCTCTATGCCTCGACCGCCGAGACCTGCGGCGTGCCCTATGTCTGGCTGACCCCGGACGAAATCAAGGAACGCTGGCCGCTGATCAACACCGAGGATCTGAAGGGCGCGCTCTACCACCACACCGATGGCTACATAAACCCGGCCGACGTGACCCAGGCGATGGCCAAGGGCGCGCGTCAGCGCGGCGTCGAGATCGTGCGCAAGCTGCAGGCCGACAGCTACAACTGGACCGGCACGCACTGGGAAGTCACCTGCACCAAGATGGTGGAAAAGGGCGGCAACCTGGTTGAAAGCGACGAGACCGTCACCATCACCGCCGAGCACGTTGTGACGGCGTCCGGCAACCACGCGCAGCGCACCGCGAAACTGCTGGGCATCAAGATCCCCGCGATCCCGGTCGAACACCAGTTCATCGTCACCGACGTGGACCCCGCGCTGCAGGCCTGGCGCGCCGAGGGCAACCCCGAGCACCCGGTCATCCGCGACGCCGACGCGCAATCCTACGTCCGCGAAGAGCGTGGCGGCTGGATCCTGGGCGTCTATGAAAAGCACGCACCGGCCTGCTTTGAATACGGTGTGCCGGACAGCTTCCGCGCCGACCTTTTCCCGCTCGACCTCGAGCGGATCGAGGATCAGTACATGGCGATGATCCACCGGATGCCCTCCTGCGAGGAATCCGGCCTCAAGGACGATTTCAACGGTCCGATCTGCTACACCCCGGACGGCAACCCGCTGGTCGGCCCGGCCCCGGGTCTGCGCAACATGTGGCTGGCAGAGGGCTTTTCCTTCGGCATCACCGCCGCGGGCGGCACCGGCTACTACCTTGCCCAGATGATGGTGGACGGCGAGGCCGAGATCGACATGGCCTCCCTCGACCCGAAACGCTATGGCCAGGGCTGGATGACCACCGAGTTCGCGGCACGCAAGAACGAAGAGTGCTACGACCACGTCTACATCCTGCACCACCCGGACGAGGAACGCCCGGCCTGCCGTCCGCTGCGCACCGCGCCGGCCTATGACCGGCAAAAGGCCAAGGGCGCGCAGTTCGGGTTCGTGAACGGCTGGGAACGTCCCAACTACTACGGTCCGCTGGATGCACCGGAAAACTTCGACCACGACGCGCGCAGCTTCCGTCGCGGCGGTTGGTGGCAGTATGCCGTGGACGAGGCCAAGGCCGTGCGCGAAGGCGTGGGCCTGATCGACGCGACCGCCTTTACCAAGCACATCGTCGAGGGCCCCGGAGCGACAGAGTTCCTGGACTGGTTCACCTGCAACAAGCTGCCCAAGGTCGGCCGCATCAACCTGACCTACGCGCTGACCAGCCACGGCACCACCCGCACGGAATACACCATCGTGCGCCTGGCCGAGGACAAGTACTATCTGGTCTCCGCCGGTGCCTGGACCTCCTATGACAGCGACTACCTGCGCAAGGCGATCGAGGACAAGCGCGGCGAATTCGGCTGGATTTCCTGCCATGACGTGACCACCCAGTGGGGCGTCTTTGCCATCGCCGGGCCGAAATCGCGCGACGTTCTGAAAGAGATCGTCAAGGATGCCGACCCGTCGACGGTGCTGGGCAACAAGCGTTTCCCCTGGCTGTCGATGCGCCACATCGAACTGGGCATGGTGCCCGTCATGGCGATCCGCGTGGCCTATACCGGCGAACTGGGCTGGGAACTGCATCACCCGATCGAGATGCAGAACAACCTGTGGGACCAGCTGACCACCGCCGGTGAAAAGCACGGGATGAAGCTGGTCGGCGCGCGCGCCCAGAACTGGCTGCGGCAGGAGAAATCCTACCGTGCCTTCGGCAATGAGCTGGGCCGCGACGCCACCCCGCTGGAGGCCGACCTGCCGCGCTTTGTCGACCTGTCCAAGGATTTCCACGGCAAGGCCAAGCTGGAGGAAACCGGCGTGCGTTCCAAATGCGTGACGCTGCTGATCGACGGGCCGGCGGATGCCGATCCCTGGGGCCGCGAGGCGCTTTATGCGCCGGATGGCACGCGCGTCGGGCGCCTGACCTCGGGCGGCTACTCGGTCGCCTTCGGCAAGTCCATCGGCATGGGCTACGTCAAGCCGGAACTGGCGGTCGAGGGCACCCAGCTGAAGGTCAAGATGCTGGACCAGCTCTGGGACGCGACGATCACCCAGGACAGCCCCTATGACCCGAAGAACGAGGTCATCCGCGTCGACGGCTGACACTGACACTCCGGACGGAGGCCGGAAAACGGCCTCCGCTCTCTGGCCGGGCGCCCCTACCGGGGCCGCCCGGCCATTGCATTTCAGGGAGCGGAAATACCCGGCGGTCGTGCCGCCGCCGCCTTGCAACGGGCGCTGCCACCGATATGTTGACAGGAAACAGGGCGCCGGATGCGCCCTTTTTCATCGAAAGGAACGCGGAATGGGACTGAACGTCTATCTTTCGGGCGAGATTCACACCGACTGGCGCGACCAGATCATCGACGGCGCGCAGGGGCTGGACATCACCTTCAATGCGCCGGTCACCGACCACGCCGCCAGCGACGATTGCGGTGTCGAGATCCTGGGCGCCGAGGACAACAAGTACTGGCACGACCACAAGGGCGCGATGGTCAATGCCATCCGCACCCGTAAGGGCATTGCCGACGCGGATGTGGTCGTCGTGCGCTTTGGCGACAAGTACAAGCAGTGGAACGCGGCGTTTGACGCGGGCTATGCCAGCGCGTTGGGCAAGTCGCTGATCATCCTGCAGCCGCCGGAACACGATCACGCCCTGAAAGAGGTCGATGCCGCCGCCCTGGCGGTGGCGCGGACGCCGCAGGAGGTGGTGCAGGTCCTGCGTTACGTCCTGACCGGCGCTCTGCCGGGCTGAGTCTCGGGGCGGGGGAGACCCTGCCCCGAAGCCGGTCAGATCAGCCCTCGCGTGCCGGGATCTTCATGCCGCGCTGCACGGCCGGGCGTTCCAGGAAGCGTTCGAGATAGGCATTGGTGCGGGGAAACGACGTCCAGTCGACCACATCACGCGCACCGTAGAAGTCGAGGATGTTCAGCCACGGCGCGATGGCGATGTCGGCGATGGAATAGTCGCCGGCAATCCAGTCTTTGTCCGCCAGTTGGCCTTCGATCACGTTCAGCAGGCGCTTGGCCTCGTTGACATAGCGCTCGCGCGGGCGCGGATCCTCTATCTCGGAGCCCGCGAACTTGTGGAAGAAACCAAGCTGGCCCAGCATCGGGCCCACCCCGCCCATCTGGAACATCAGCCATTGGGTGATCTGGTGCTTTTCACGGGCAGAGTTGCCAAGAAGCTTGCCGCTCTTTTCCGCCAGGTACAGCAGGATCGCGCCGGACTCGAACAATGCCAGCGGGGCGCCGTCCGGTCCGTCCGGATCGATGATCGCGGGGATCTTGTTGTTGGGGTTGAGGCTCAGGAAGGCCTCGCTCTTGACGTCCGCATCCGCCAGCGTGACCAGGTGCGGCTCGTAGGGCAGGCCGGTCTCTTCCAGCATGATCGAGGCCTTGACCCCGTTCGGCGTGGGAAATGAGTACAGCTGGATGCGCTCGGGATGCTGTGCGGGCCAGCGGGCCGCGACGGGATGGGTGGCGAGATCGAACATTTGCTTGGCCTTTTTCCGGTTTGGGGGAAAGCTAGGCATGTTTTTCCCGGTTTCACAGGGGCCGGGCTGTGCAATGGCGCAGAACGCATGTGGACAGGCGGATACGCCGGAACAGGGACAAGGGTATGTTTCAGGAATTCAGGAACTTCATCGCCAAGGGCAATGTCATGGACATGGCCGTGGGCATCATCGTCGGTGCGGCTTTTACCGCCATCGTGACCTCTCTGGTCGGCGACATCATTAATCCGGTGATCGCGCTCTTTACCGGCGGCATCGACTTTTCCGGCTGGTTCTACGCGCTGGACGGCAATGACTATGCCTCGCTCGATGCCGCCAAAGAGGCCGGGGCGCCTGTCTTTGCCTTCGGCAAGTTCGTCATGGCCGTCATCAACTTCCTGATCGTGGCCTTCGTGGTCTTCCTGCTGGTCAAGATGGTCAACCGAATCAAGGATGCTGCCGCCAAGGAGGAAGAACCCGTTGCCGAGGCACCCAAGGGGCCGACCGAGCTGGAGGTCCTGCTGGAAATCCGCGACGCGTTGAAGCGGGACTGACCGGCGCCCCCGGGTTGCGCAGCCCGGGAGGCTTGGCTATCAGGCCGGTGCGACGCGCCTGCCAGGAGATGTCATGCCAAGAGCCGTGAAAATCGCCCTGGGCAGTATCGCTGTCGGGGTTGCCGTGCTGGCGATCAAGCTGCTGGCCTGGTGGCTTACCGGCTCTGTCGCGCTGCTGTCGGACGCACTGGAAAGCATCGTCAACGTGGCCACGGCCATCGCCGCCTTCGTGGCGGTGCGCATCGCGGTGCAACCGGCCGATGCGGATCACCCCTTCGGCCATCACAAGGCCGAGTATTTCAGCGCCGTCATGGAAGGCGTGATGATCGTCGTGGCGGCGATTCTCATCCTGAACGAGGCGTGGGGCGCCTGGAATGCCCCGCGCGACATCGACGCGCCCTTTACCGGTCTGGTTCTGATCGGCCTTGCCAGTGTCATCAACGGGATCTGGGCCGTTGTCCTGATGCGCGAGGGGCGCAGCCTGCGCTCACCCGCGCTGGAAGCGGACGGGCGTCATCTTATGACCGACGTGGTCTCCTCTGCCGGGGTCGCGATCGGCGTGGTGGCCGCCGTGCTGACCGGGGCGCTCTGGCTGGATGCCCTGCTGGCGGCGCTGGTGGCGGTCAACATCCTGTGGTCGGGCTGGCAGGTGTTGCGCGGTTCCGTCGGCGGGCTGATGGACGAAAGCGTGCCCGAGGACGACCTCGAGGCCATGCGCGAACTGATTTCGGCCAATGCCGAAGGCGCGGTCGAGGCGCATGACCTGCGGGCCCGCCACGCGGGGCAGGCGACATTTGTCGAGTTTCACCTGGTGGTGCCGGGGGAGATGTCGGTCGATACGGCGCATGACATCTGCGACCGGATCGAGGCGGCCATGATGGCCGCCTTCGACGGGTGCCGCGTCACGATCCATGTCGAGCCAGAGCACAAGGCCAAGCACAGCGGGATCGTGGTTCTCTAGCAGCGGCGTCTGGTCAGCCCTTGATGACCAGTTGCGGAGAGGTCACGTCGATCCCCTGCGCCTGGCCGACCGCGAAATAGGTCAGCTTGCCCGCGTGCACGCTCAGCCCGTTCAGCAGGTGCGGATCGTCCGCGCAGGCCTGTTTCCACCCCTTGTCCGCCAGCGCCAGCATGTAGGGCATGGTGGCATTGCCAAGCGCGATGGTCGAGGTGCGCGCCACGGCGCCGGGCATGTTGGCGACGCAGTAGTGCATGATGCCGTCCACATCGTAGATCGGATCCGCATGGGTCGTGGCGCGCGAGGTCTCGAAGCAGCCGCCCTGGTCGATGGCCACGTCGACCAGCGCCGCACCCGGTTTCATGGATGCGAAATCGGCACGTTTCACCAGTTTGGGCGCCTCGGCGCCGGGGATCAGAACCGCGCCGATCACCATGTCGGCCTGTTCCAGGTGTTCGGCCAGGAGGCCGGCGCTGGAATAGCCGGTGCCGAAGGTGCCGCCAAAGACATCATCAAGATAGCGCAGCCGGGGCAGCGAGCGGTCCAGCACGGTCACATCCGCGCCCATGCCGGCGGCAATGCGCGCCGCGTGGGTGCCGACGACGCCGCCGCCGATCACCAGCACGCGGGCCGGACCGACGCCGGGCACACCGCCCATCAGCACGCCACGCCCGCCATTGGCCTTTTGCAGCGTCCAGGCGCCCATCTGCGGTGCAAGCCGTCCGGCGACCTCGGACATCGGGGCCAGCAGCGGCAGCCCGCCGCGTTCGTCGGTGACGGTCTCATAGGCGATGGCGGTGCAGCCGGAGGCCAGCAGGTCCTGCGTCTGCGCCGGGTCGGGCGCCAGGTGGAGATAGGTGAACAGCAACTGCCCCTCGCGCAGCATGGCGCGTTCGACGGCCTGGGGCTCTTTGACCTTCACGATCATCTCGGCCTCGGCAAAGATCTCGGCCGCGGTCTCGGCCAGCCTTGCGCCTGCTGCGGTGTAATCCTCGTCGACAAATCCGGCGCCGGTGCCGGCGCCTTTCTGCACGATGACCTCGTGACCATGTCCCACCGCCTCGCGGGCGGCATTCGGGGTCAGGCCGACGCGGAATTCCTGGGGTTTGATCTCGGTGGGGCAACCGATCTTCATGTGTTCTCCTCCTCGGGTGTGCACAACAGTATGCCAGCGAAGCCTTGCAAAGGGGTCGCAAGCTCGCGCATTCTGGCGGGGCACGGCGCACGAATTTTCGATGAATGATCGTTTGGGGTGGAGGATCTTGCGTATATGACGCTGGATGAGACAGACAGGCGCATCCTGCGCGTATTGCAGCGCAAGGGGCGCATCTCGAACGCCGACCTTTCCGAAGAGGTACATCTGTCGGCCTCGGCCTGTCACCGAAGGGTCCAGCGCCTGGAAACCGAAGGTTACGTGCGCGACTACGTGGCGCTGCTGGATGCGCGACGGATGGGGTTTCCGTCGACCGTCTTCGTGGAAATCACCCTGACCGCCCAGGCCGACGAGGTGCTGGAGGCCTTTGAAAAGGCGGTGTCACGGGTGCCGGCGATCCTGGAATGCCACCTGATGGCCGGGACGGCGGACTATATTCTCAAGGTCGTGGCCGAGGATACCGAGGATTTCGCCCGCATCCATCGCCAGTACCTGAGCCGGCTGCCGGGCGTGGCGCAGATGCAAAGCTCATTTGCCCTGCGCACCGTGTTCCGGACCACGGCTCTGCCGGTGTGAGGGGGCAGGCGGCGCTGCCCCCGTCTCCCTCCGGTCGACTCCC
>NZ_JARAMO010000225.1:0-15833 GCF_028807275.1 Mameliella sp. AT18 | reverse complement strand
TCAAAGTCCAGGATCTGGTCGCGGTTGGCACCGGGCACCGTATTGGCCGCCGCGCGGAACACGAACTGGTCCGCCCCCGTGCCCCCCGTCAGAAAATCGCGCCCCGGACCCCCGGCCAGTTCATCCTCGCCGGAGCGGCCACGCAGGATGTCGTTGCCATCATCCCCTTCCAGCGTGTCATTCCCGGCGCCGCCGTCCATCGTGTCGTTCTGGCTGCCGCCTTCGAGCCGGTCAGAGCCGTCCTGTCCCACCAGGATGTCATCGCCGATGCCGCCTGCCATCGTGTCGTCGCCCGCGTTGCCGGTGATCACGTCGTCATCCGAACCGCCATCCAGCAGATCGTTGCCGTCACCGCCCAAGAGCGTGTCGTTGCCGTTGTCGCCGGACAGGTTGTCATCTCCGCCGCGCCCGACCAGCAGGTCGTCTTCCGTGCCGCCCTCCATCGTGTCCGGAGCGTCCCCGCCGGCGATGGTATCCTCTCCGCTGTCACCTTCGATCACCCCGGTCGCGACTCCGGCGCCCCCTTCGTAACGGTCATTTCCGCTGAACAGCAGGATGTCGCCATCGAAGGTGCCGCTGTTGAAAATCCAATCAGCGCCTTCGCCACCCAGGAAGGCCCTTGATGACCCATAGATATAGCCGGCATTGTTGATGACAGAGCCGCCTGTCTGGCCCACGTTGGCGTTGACGATGATGCCGGTGCCCGTTGTCCCGATGATTTCGCCGGTGTTCACGACACGTACCGTCGTGTTGCCGGATGCCAGGATGATTCCGCTGCCGTCGGCATGAATGCGCCCGCTGTTCGAGATCCGACTGGCTATGCTTCCATCTGACTCGGTGACGATGATGCCGCTGCTGCCCGCAAGGATCGTACCTGCATTGTCCAGCTCGAAGTTTTCTGACACGTCGCCGGCCACGGCGTTTCCGTTCAACGAAATGATCGTCGCATGCGGACCAAACAGCATGATGCTGCCTTCTCCGGACATCTCGATGGCCGTCAAGGAAGCGTTGGAAACGGTCTGGACCGACCCGTTTACAGACAAGTAGTTGAGCCCGACTCCGGACAGGGTGATGGCCTCGTCGTTCGTGATGATCAGCTCACCGTCCTTGGTGACGACGCCAAGTTCCGCCCCGGTCAATGTTCTGGCGGTCGTGTTGTAGCCTGTAATGGTGAAATTCGCCATTTTGCCTTCTCTCCAATTCGCTCTTCAATACATACAAGGACCGGATCGCTGCCGATCCGGTCCATCCAGCTTAATGCAGGCCATGCATTGCGTCATGTGAGCGGGGGAAAGCGGCCGATTGATGCCGATCCACGGGTCAGTTCACGAAAGGTGCGGCGTTGCCCCAAAGCTGTTTCACACGCTGGTCTCGGCCGCATCCGTCGCGGTAGCGTTTGTAGGCGTCGCGTTGCTTGACGATGCCAAACCGGGTGACGATGCGCTGGCTGCCCTTGTAGTAGTCCTGGTGATAATCCTCGGCCCGGTAAAAGCGTTTGGCGGGCAGGATCGGGGTGACGATCCGCTGGCCCAGCGCCTTTTCCGCCTCTGCCTTGGCGGCTTCGGCGGCGGATTTCTGGGCGGCATCCGTGTAGAAGATCGCGGTGCGATAGCTTTCGCCACGGTCACAGAACTGGCCCCCCGCGTCGGTCGGATCGACCGAGCGGAAGAACATGTCGTACAGCTGGCGGACAGAGACCGAGCCGGGATTGAAACTGATCCTGACGGCCTCGTAATGGCCGGTTCCGCCCCTGCTGACCTGCTTGTAGGTCGGGTTGGCGGTGCGCCCGCCGGTGTATCCGGACACCGCCTCGCTCACGCCGCGGACTTTTTCGAAATCCGCCTCGACGCACCAGAAGCAGCCGCCGGCCACGATGATCTCGGCGGCGCGGGCGGTCTGGGCCGTTGTTCCCAGGCCAAGTGCGAGAAGAAGGCAGAGCAGGGCGGGACGGATGGATACGAGACGGGGCATGGCAGGTCCTCCTTTTCCCAAAGCCTGCCCCGGTGCCCCCCTGTCTGGCAATCCGCCCCGAGAGGGTCTCACCCGAAGGTGAGCGAGACGTGACTTTTCTCGAAAAAATTCATCCGTGCTGAAACTTTTTCGGAGAGGGTTCGTGATTCAGGGCACCACACGCCGAAAAACAGCTTTGTCGGCGTAGAGTAGAACTGGGAGAAAATGTATGAATTTCAAGATTATGACCGCCGCCCTCATCTGTGTCGCAGGCACTGCCTTTGCCGGCGGCCACGGCATGGCCCCGATGGTCGAAGCCGCTGACCAGAGCGTTGCAGAGGGCACCGTTTCCGCGTCCAAGGTTGTCGCGCCCGCCAACGGCTGGCTGGTGGTGCACCGTACCGGCGAAGACATGAAACCGGGCCCGGTTGTCGGCCATGCGCCGCTGCGCAAGGGCGAGAACATGGATGTCGCCGCGATCCTGACCGAGGAAGTCGCCGCCGGTGACATGCTGATGCTCATGGTTCACGGCGAAGACGGTGGCATGACCACCGGTATCTTCGAATACACGCTGGGCGCCAAGGAAGACGGCCCGATCCGCATGGACGGCAACCTGGTGATGACCACCATCACCGCCCAGTAAGGGCTTTCGCCGGGTCACCTCGTCTCAACCCCGGCCCGGCACCTGCCGCAGGTTACACGGCAGGCACGTGCCTGCGTATTTGGCACGGTGAACGGCCGTCCAGGTCCCGGTTTCCCGGACCTGGGCGGCCTTCATGTGTTCAGGATGCGTTTCAGCCGATCGCCTCGCGCGTGATCGGGCAGCGGGCGCCGTCATACATCCGGTCCAGCACCTCGGCAAAGACCTCCGGCGCACCGGGGACCGCCTCGAACAGGGTCATGCAGGACCGCACCTTGAGCGCGTCGACCGCGCCAAGGATCGTTTCCGGATCCGTCTCCGCATGGGTCAGAAGGATCTGCGAGACCTCGACCAGCCGGGGGCCAAGTACCGGGTGGGCAAGGTAGGCTGCGGCCTCGTCCAGCCCTGACAGCCCGAAATGCCGCGCGCGATGCGAGCGGCCCAGGATGGCCAGCTGCGGAAAGACCCACCAGATCCAGTGCGAGGTCTTCCGGCCCGCGCGCAACTCGCGCAGCACGTCGTCCCAGACCGGGGCCTGGGACGTGACGAATTCAGACAGCTCAGCCAAGACGCCGCTTGCGCGCCGCCAGCAGGCGCAGGCGCAAGGCGTTGAGGGTGATGAAGCCCTCGGCGTCCTTCTGGTCGTAGGCGCCGGCATCGTCCTCGAAGGTCACATGGGCCTCGGAGTAGAGCGAGTTCTCGGACCAGCGACCGATGCAGCGGACCGAGCCCTTGTAGAGCTTCAGACGCACGGTGCCCGAGACCAATTGCTGCGAGGTGTCGATGGCCGCCTGCAGCATCTCGCGTTCCGGCGAGTACCAGAAACCGTTGTAGATCAGTTCCGCGTAGCGCGGCATCAGGCTGTCCTTGAGGTGGCCCGCGCCGCTGTCCAGCGTGATCTGTTCGATGCCGCGGTGCGCCTCGAGCAGGATCGTGCCGCCGGGGGTTTCGTAGATGCCGCGCGACTTCATGCCGACAAAACGGTTCTCGACGAAGTCCAGCCGCCCGATGCCGTGGGTGCGGCCGTAGTCGTTCAGCTTGGTCAGGATCGTGGCGGGGGACATGGCCTCGCCGTTGATGGCCACCGCGTCGCCCTTTTCAAAGGTGATCTCGATCACCTCGGGCGTGTCGGGCGCATCCTCGGGGTTCACGGTGCGCAGGTGCACGTATTCGGGCGCCTCTTCTGCCGGGTCTTCCAGCACGCGGCCCTCCGACGAGGTGTGCAGCAGGTTCGCATCGACAGAGAAGGGCGCCTCGCCGCGCTTGTCCTTGGCGATCGGGATCTGGTTCTTTTCGGCAAAGTCCAGCAGCGCGGTGCGCGAGTTCAGGTCCCACTCGCGCCAGGGCGCGATCACCTTGATGTCGGGGTTCAGCGCGGCGGCGCTCAGTTCAAAACGCACCTGGTCATTGCCCTTGCCGGTGGCACCGTGGGCGACGGCGTCGGCACCGGTTTCCTCGGCGATCTCGACCAGCCGCTTGGAAATCAGCGGGCGGGCGATGGAGGTTCCCAGCAGGTACAGCCCCTCGTAGACGGCGTTGGCGCGGAACATCGGAAAGACGAAATCCCGCACGAATTCCTCGCGCACGTCCTCGATGTAGATGTTCTCGGGCTTGATCCCCAGCATCAGCGCCTTTTCGCGGGCGGGCTCCAGCTCTTCGCCCTGACCGAGGTCCGCGGTAAAGGTCACCACTTCGCAGCCGTATTCCGTCTGCAGCCATTTCAGGATGATCGAGGTGTCGAGGCCGCCGGAATAGGCGAGCACAACTTTCTTGGGCGCTGTCATGGATCATGTCCTTTGGGGCAGTTTGGCGGGCGGATTAGCCTGTTTTCAGGGAGCCTGCAAGGAAGGGGCGTTGACGCCACCTCTCGGCGTGCTACCCCCTGAAGCCGGATTGTTTCGGAAAGGTGCGCGATGCGCGGCTGGCAGATTTTCAGACATTCGTTCCGCATGGTGCTCAACAACCTCGAAGCGGCCTTTCGCCTGTCGGCGGTCCTCTATGCCGTGCAGGCGCTGAACCAGGTGCTGGTGCTGCTGGCCGCCCCGGCCCAGGGGTCGACCGCGACAGTGATCAACCCGGGCATGGCGATGATGGTTCTCGCGACCTCGATCCTGGCGATTGTCGCCAGCCTGTGGATCGCCGTGGCCTGGCACCGCTATGTCCTGACCGGAGAGGAACCCGACGGTGCGGTGCCGCCCTGGCACGGAGGGCTGGTGCTGGCCTACCTGGGCCGGTCGGTGATGATTGCCCTGCTGGTGGTCGTGGCGCTGGTGGCCGCGCTGATCCCGGTGACGGCGGTCATGGCGATGGCGCCCGCGCTGGGCCTGCCGCTGATGTTGATGGTCGTGGCGCTGGCGGTCTACCTGTTCTTCCGCTTCGGGGTGATGCTGCCCGCCGGCGCCATTGACCGCAAGATGACCCTGCGCGAGGCCTGGGCCGCGACCGGCAAGGACCAGGAGGCGATGGTGGTGCTGACGCTGCTGGTGACGGGCATGGTGGTGGCGGTGCAACTGCCCGCGATGCTGAACCCCGACCCGCATTCGCTGATCAACCTTGTCTACAGCGTCGTTGTCGGCTGGTTCGCGACGATGATCGGGATCTCGGTCCTGACCACGCTTTACGGTGTCTGCGTCGAGGGCCGCGACATCGACTGACTTGCGCAGGCGCGGGGCTTGGGTCACTTCTGGGCCATGACACGTTTCCAGGACCAGGTCCGCGCCGCCGAGGCCGCCATGCGCGACGTCTTTCCGCCGACGCCGCTCTTGCGCAATGCCCATCTTTCCGAACGGTTCGGCGCCGAGGTGCTGCTGAAACGCGAGGATCTCAGCCCCGTCCGCAGCTACAAGCTGCGCGGGGCCTTCAACGCCATGCGCAAGGCGGAGGGGGAAATCCTCTTCGTCTGTGCTTCTGCCGGCAACCACGCGCAGGGCGTGGCCTATATGTGCCGGCATTTCGGGGTGACGGGCGTGATCTTCATGCCCGTGACGACGCCACAGCAGAAGATCCAGAAGACGCGGATGTTCGGCGGCGACAGTATCGAGATCCGCCTGATCGGGGATTATTTCGACGATTGCCTGAAGGCGGCGCAGGCGTTCTGCGCGCAGGAGGGTGGGCATTTCCTGTCTCCCTTCGACGATGACGACGTGATCGAGGGGCAGGCCAGCGTCGCGGTCGAGATTGAACAGCAGCTGGGCCGCGCGCCCGACCACCTGGTGATTCCGGTGGGCGGCGGCGGCTTGTCCTCGGGCGTGCTCAGCTATTTCGGCAATTCGGTGCAATATACCTTTGTCGAGCCCTCGGGCGGGGCCTGCCTGCGCGCGGCGCTGCAGGCCGGGCGGCCCGTGGCCCTGCCACAGGTGAACACCTTTGCCGATGGCGCCGCTGTGGCCCGGATTGGTGAGCGGACCTTTGACCGGCTCAAGGGCGTGGGCCTGGCCAATACCCTTACGATCAACGAGGACAGGCTTTGCCTGACCATCCTGGAAATGCTGAACGTCGAGGGAATCGTTCTGGAACCCGCCGGGGCGCTCTCGGTCGATGCGCTGCAGGACCTCGGCCAGGGGATCTCCGGGCGGACGGTGGTCTGTATCACCTCGGGCGGGAATTTCGATTTCGAACGCCTGCCAGAGGTCAAGGAACGCGGGCAGCGCTATTCGGGGGTCAAGAAGTACTTCATCCTGCGCCTGCCGCAGCGGCCCGGTGCGCTCAAGGATTTCCTGGGCCTGTTGGGTCCCGAGGATGACATCGCGCGATTCGAATACCTCAAGAAATCCGCGCGCAACTTCGGCTCTGTCCTGATCGGGATCGAGACCTCGGCGCCCGAGAATTTCGCCAAGCTGTTTGCCCAGCTGGATGCGCAGGGGTTCACCTACCAGGACATCACCGAGGACGAGATCCTCGCCCAGTTCGTGATCTGATGTTTGCCGGGCGGCGCGTTCTGCTGACCGGCGCGGCACAGGGGATCGGCCTTGCGCTGGCCCGGGCCTTGGCAGCAGAGAGCGCGCGGCTGTTCCTGACCGACAGGGCCGGGCCGGATCTGGACAGGGTTGCGCGGGACCTGGGGGGCGAGGCCTTTGCCGCCGATCTGCGTGACCCCGGGCAGATCGCTGCGCTTGTCGCGGGCGCGCAGGCGGCGATGGGCGGGGTCGACATGCTGATCTCGAACGCGGGCTTTTCGCGGGGCGCGATGGAGGGGCCCTGCAGCGCGCCGGATGACCAGTGGCAGGACAGTTGGGATCTGCATGTCATGGCGCATCTGCGGGCCGCGCGGCTTGTCCTGCCCGGTATGCGGGAACGGGGCGAGGGCTGGCTGGTCAATGTCGCCTCGGCGGCGGGGCTGTTGTCGCAGATCGGCGATGCTCCCTATTCGGCCAGCAAACATGCCGCCGTCAGCTTGGCGCAATCCCTGGCGATCGAACATGGCGACGAGGGTATCCGCGTCGCTGTCGTCTGTCCGCTGTATGTCGCGACTCCGCTTTTGGGGTACGGGGTTGGGGAAGAGGACCGGCCCGAGGGCGTCCTGACACCCGAAGCGGTTGCGGACCATGTGTTGCAGGGGCTGAGAGAGCAGCGGTTCCTGATCCTGCCGCATCCGGAGGCCGCGGAGTTTGCGCGGCGCCGGGCCGCGGACATGGACCGTTGGATAGACGGCATGCGCCGGTTGCGGCGCGGGGCCTTTGCAGACGGTCCGCCGCGTGACCTGTCAGAACTGCACCGCCGGATCTGAGCAGCCGGGATTCGCTTTGTGGGGTTGCGCTTTGCCTGTCAGGCGGCAAGTCGACCGGGCAGATCCTGTTCGAACTTGCGGCGCGAGGATTCGAACGTGTCGCGGACCTGTGCCGGGCTGACGGTGTCCGGCGCGCCCGAGGCGGCGGATTTTTCTCCCTTCAGACACAGTTGGGCCAGTTCCGCGAACCCAAGGTTCAGCGAAGCGCCCTTGAGGAAGTGCATCTGTTCCTCTGTCACCACCGGATTGCCTTCGCATTTCTCCAGCGCGACGATGGCGATTTCAACCTCGTCCAGGAACAGGTCGACAACCTCGGCGAAATCTTCGGCGCCGATTTCATCGACCAGCTCGTCGACACGCGACCAATCAATCATTCCCTGACCTCCTGCGGAAAACACGCCGGTGAAAGAGGCCGTGGCCCCTTTGTGCGCCCTGTCTAATCTGCGCAGGTAAAGGCTGCCTTTCCGTTTGTGCCGGGGCGGCGAAGGAATGCGGCGCATTTTATCGTTCAGGCCGCGTTAAGGAACGGAGCTTAGAAACCGCGGCATTGGAAACGCCAACAGGGGCACGAATTGCAGACCCAGAGCACCAGTATCCCGTCCGGGCTGACAGGCGCTATTCAGCGCGTGCTGGTGGTCGATGACAGCCGCGCCCAGCTGAAGATGGTCGAGACGATGGTCCGCCGCTGGGGGTACGAGGTGATGACCGCCGACTCCGGGCACCAGGCGCTGGAAATCGTGCGCCGGACGCCGCCGGATCTGATCCTTTCGGACTGGATGATGCCGGGCATGACGGGCTTGGAATTCTGTCGCCATTTCAGGGGCCTGTCCCAGAATGGATACGGCTATTTCATCCTGCTCACCTCCAAGAGCGAGAAAGGCGACATTGCCAAGGGGCTGGACGCGGGCGCCGATGATTTCCTGACCAAGCCGGTCAACGCGCACGAATTGCGCGCGCGGATCAAGGCTGGAGAACGCATCGTGTCGATGGAACGGCAGCTGTCGGAAAAGAACCGCCAGGTCTCGGACGCGCTGGAGGAGTTGCGTGAGATCCACACCGCCATAGACAACGACCTGCGCCAGGCGCGCACGATCCAGCAATCGCTGGTCCCCGAACGTATCTGCGAGGTCCTGACGTCTCGCGTCAGCCTGCTGCTCAGGCCCTGCGGTCATGTCGGCGGTGACCTGGTGGGCGTGTTCAAGCCGGGGTTCGGGCGGCTGGGTCTCTACAGTATCGACGTCTCGGGCCACGGCATCACCTCGGCGATGGTGACGGCGCGGGTGGCGGGCTATCTGTCATCGACCTTTCCGGAACAGAATGTCGCCCTGGAACGCCGGTTCGATCGGTTCTACGCCATGCGCGAACCGGCAGAGACGGCGCAGATGCTGAACCAGCGGCTGGCCGCCGATCCCGGGGTCGAAGAATACCTGACGATGGCCTATGTCGCGGCCGATCTTGCCTCGGGGCGGATGCGCATGGTGCAGGCCGGGCATTCGCCGCCGCTTTTGCTGCGGGCGGATGGCAGCCATGACTTCATCGGGGATGGCGGGCTGCCCATCGGCCTGGTCGACGAGGTCAGCTATGACCAGCACGATTTCCAGCTGCAGTCCGGGGACCGCCTGCTGCTTTATTCCGACGGGTTCACCGAGGCGGTGATGAAGAACGGCGAGATGCTGGGCGACGATGGCCTGGTCGAGATCTTTCGCGAAAGCGCCCGCACCGGCAGTGGGCCGGACCTGCTGGAGGACATGTTCTGGCGCCTGACACAGCAGATGGAAAGCGCCGCGAAACTGGGCGATGACGTTTCTGCCGCGCTGCTGGAATACGACGTGCTCAGGGACGCCAGGGCCTGACGTTCCGCAGGCAGAACTCCCGGACAAAGCTGCTGTCGCCGCGATTGCCAAGCTCTTGCACCGCCATCTCGGGGCTGCGCCAGATCGCGGTATGCCCGGCCTCTGTCGGGGGTCCGTGCGGCCGCACCGGCTGCGCCGTGTAGATCACGCAGAGCTTTTCCGCCCAGAGATCGTATTCCGGCATGAAGGTGAACCGCCGGAAGGCACCCAGCCGGCGCGGCCGGGCGATTCGCCAGCCGGTTTCCTCGAACACCTCGCGGTGCAGGGCGGTCAGCGGATGTTCCCCCGGGTCGATGCCGCCGCCGGGCAGTTGCACCTCTGGTCCCGGGTCGGCCTGCAGCGTCAGCAACAGGCGCCCGGCGCGGGGCAGGATGGCATAGACGCCGGGCCGCAGGGTATAGCGCCGACCGGGTTCCGGCGGCGTGCCGATCCTGGGTGTCATCCCTGGCCCCCTTTGCGTCCGGGTTCATTCCTCTTATATGGTCGCGATATGCCAGCCAAAGGCAGACAAGGAAACCCCATGAGCATCGGCAACAAACTCGCCTGGGACGACACCGTCCTACCCTTTCAGCTTGACCGTTCGGACATGCGCGGCCGGGTCGCCCGGCTTGACGGCGTGCTGTCCGGCGTTCTGAAACAGCACGATTACCCCGCCCCGGTCGAGGCACTGGTGGCCGAGATGGCACTGTTGACCGCGCTGATCGGCCAGACCATCAAGCTGCGCTGGAAACTGTCGCTGCAGGTGCAGACGAACGGCCCGGTGCGGATGATCGCCACCGATTACTTCGGCCCCGAGGAAGAAGGCCAGCCGGCGCGTATCCGGGCCTACGCCAGCTTCGACCGGGACCGGATCACCGACGCGCCGCCGTTCCAGCAGCTTGGCTCGGGCTATTTCGCGATCCTGATCGACCAGGGCAAGGGGATGCAACCCTACCAGGGCATCACCCCCATCGCGGGCAGCAGCCTGTCGGATTGCGCCGCCGCCTATTTTGCGCAGTCCGAACAGCTGCCCACCACCTTTGCCCTGTCCTATGGCCGGTCGACCGAACCGGGCGTGGCCGAACATTGGCGTGCGGGGGGCATCATGCTGCAGCATATGCCCAAGGCCTCGCCCTTTGCCAGCGGCGAAGGCGGGTCTGGTGACGAAGGGTTGCTGCAGGCCGAGGATCTGCTCAGCGGCGACAACGAGGAAAACTGGAACCGGGTCAACAGCCACCTGCATACGCTGGAGGAAATGGAGCTGATCGGCCCGACCGTGCCGCCGACAGAGCTGTTGTTGCGCCTGTTCCACGAGGAACAGCCGCGCGTCTACGATGCGCAGCCGGTGCGTTTCGGCTGTACCTGCTCCGAGGATCGCGTGCGCCAGAGCCTGTCGATCTACTCGGCCCGGGACATCGAGAAGATGACCACGGACGAAGGGCTGGTGACGGCGGATTGCCAGTTCTGCGGCGCACATTACACGCTGGACCCTGCCAGCGTAGGGTTCGAGGCCGATGGGTCCGATGACGCGGCCAATGACACGGAATGAACAGGAAGCGCGGTTGCGCCGGGCGCCTGATGCGCCCGGGGCGCCCTCGTCGGATTTCGACCTGAACCCCAAGATTGTCCTGCCCGAGGGTCGCAAGCTGCGCCCGGCGGGCGTGCTGGCGGCCTTTCGCCCCGGCGCGAACGGGCTGGACCTGATCCTGACCAAACGCTCCAGCCGCTTGAAACACCATCCCGGCCAGATCGCCTTTCCGGGCGGCAAGGTCGATCCGGGCGATGCCGACGAGGTGGCGGCCGCCCTGCGCGAGGCGCAGGAGGAAGTGGCGCTGGACCCCGGTCAGGTCGAGGTGCTGGGCACGTTGCCGCCGCATGAGACGGTGACCGGCTTCGTGGTGACGCCGGTCATCGGGCTGGTGCATGGTGATTTCACGCCGATGCCGGAACCCGGCGAGGTCGACGAGGTCTTTGCCGTGCCCTACGCCCATGTCACTGATCCCGAACGCTATTCGGTGCAGTGGCGGCGCTGGCGCGGGCAACGGCGGCTGTATTACACGGTGCCGTTTGGGCCCTATTACATCTGGGGGGCCACGGCGCGGATGCTGCGGGCGCTGGCGGAAAGGGTGCAGCCATGACCCGCGTCACCGGAGATTGGCTGGATTCGCCCGCGACGCAGGTGGTCATGGGGCTGCTCGAAGACGGGGGGCACCTTGCCTATGCGGTCGGTGGCTGCGTGCGCAACGCGCTCTTGGCTGTGCCGGTCAGCGACGTGGACATTTCCACGGACGCGCGCCCGGAACGGGTGATGGAACTCGCGCGGGCCGCCGGGCTGAAGGTCGTACCGACGGGGATCGACCACGGCACGGTGACGGTGGTCGCCGATGGCGAGGGGTTCGAGGTCACGACATTCCGTGCCGACGTGGAAACCGATGGCCGGCGGGCCGTGGTGCGCTTTGCCGATGACGTGCACGAGGATGCCGTGCGGCGCGACTTTACCATGAACGCGCTCTACGCCGACCGGCGCGGCACGCTGGTCGATCCGCTGGGCGGCTTGCCGGACCTCGAGGCGCGGCACTTCCGCTTTATCCTGGATGCCGACACCCGCATCCGCGAGGATTACCTGCGCATTTTGCGCTTTTTCCGGTTCACTGCCTGGTACGGCGATCCCGAGGCCGGGATGGACCCCGAGGCGCTGGCCGCCATTGCTGCCAATCTCGACGGTCTGGACGTGCTGTCGCGCGAACGGGTCGGCGTGGAACTGGTCAAGCTGCTCAAGGCGCCCGATCCGCTGGTGTCCGTCTCGGTGATGGAACGGCTGGGCGTGCTGGCCCATGTCCTGCCGGGGGCGAGTATCACGGCGCTGGGCCCCTACCTGCTGCTTGAGGCGGAACAGGGCATGACGCCCGATCCGATGGCCCGCATGGCGGTCATGGGGTATTTCGACGGGGCCGCGTTGCGCCTGTCGAGGTCCCAGCAGCGCGAGCTGGAGCTGTTCCGCGCACTGATGTCCGGGACCGAAGGCCCGGCAGAGCTTGCCTACCGCCACGGCAGCCAGGCGGCTCAGATCGTGATGGTCCTGCGGGCCGCCAGCCTGGGCATGCCGATGCCGCCCGATCTGCCGGCAGAGCTGTCGCGCGGGGCGCAGGCCAAATTCCCCTTGAAGGCCAAGCATTTGATGCCAGCCTACCAGGGCGCCGCGCTGGGCGAGGCGCTGCGCCGGGCCGAGGATCACTGGATTGCGCAGGATTTCGCGCCCGATGGCGCCGCCCTGCGGAACTGGCTCGACGAGGGGTGACAGGCCGGGAAATCTGGCCTAATACATGATCGACTCATGTAATTCCCGGGAGACATGATGGTGCGTGACAGGATCCTGATCAGCTTCGCCTGAGCCGGTCTGCACGCGCGGGTCGGCCACTGGCAGCCCCGCTTTACCCTTATCATTGTCAAAATGCTCCAAGGAGCGCCCGGTATGTTCCGTTTCTTTGAAAACCTCGTCGATCCCTATCTTGACTACACGCCGACCGATCGGCCGCCCACGCGCCTGTGGCCCTTCATGCGCGAGTACCTTTACCCCTTCCGCCGGATCATGGCCGTGGCCGTCCTGTTCAAGATGGTTGTCGCCGCCAGCGAGGTCCTTCTGATCTGGTATATGGCCCGGATCGTCGATCTCCTGGCGCAGGGCACGCCCGACCAGATCCTGCCGCAATACGGGATGGAATTCGCGCTGGCCGCGCTTTGGGTGCTGGTGCTGCGCACCATCGTTTCGGGCGTCGACATGGCGTTCCTGCACAACACGATCCTGCCCAACCTGGGGACGTTGATCCGCTGGCGGTCGCACCGGCACGTCCTGCGGCAGTCGGTTGGCTGGTTCGAAAACGATTTCGCGGGCCGCATCGCCAACCGTATCATGCAGACGCCCCCCGCCGCGGGCGAGGCGGCCTTTCAGGTGCTGGATGCCGCCGCCTTCTTCGTTTCGACACTGATCGGCGCGTTGATCATGCTGTCGGGGTTCGATGTGCGGCTGGCTATCCCTCTGGTCCTCTGGATCGCGGGATATCTTTGGCTGATGCGCTGGACGATCATGCGGGCCGGTCCCGCCTCCAAGGCCAGTTCCGATGCCCGCAGCGCGATCACCGGGCGGGTAGTGGACAGCTACACCAACATCCATTCGGTCAAGATGTTCGCCCATCACGACCGCGAGGTGGATTATGCCCGCGAGGCCATCGAAACGGCGCGCAAGACCTTCATGCGGGAAATGCGGATCGTCACGATCATGGACTTCTCGCTGACCTTCCTGAACGGGGCGATGATCGTCGCGGTGGCCTCGCTTGCGGTCTGGCTCTGGATTGCCGGGTTGACGACAGAGGGGATGGTGGCCGCCGCGCTGGCCATGGTGCTTCGGCTGAACAACATGACCTACTGGATCATGTGGGCGATGACGAACCTGGTTCAGAACCTTGGTGTCGTGGCCGAGGGGATGGAAACGATCGCCCAGCCGGTGACATTGGTAGATGACAAGGACGCAAGGCCGCTGGTGATGGACACGGGCGCCATCGAGATCCGCAACCTGTCGCATCACTACGGACGCGACGCGGGCGGGCTGGACCGGGTGTCGCTGAATATCGCACCGGGCGAAAAGATCGGCCTCGTTGGCCGGTCGGGCGCGGGCAAGACGACACTGGTCAAGCTGCTGTTGCGGTTCTACGACGCCGAAAAAGGCGAGATCCTGATCGACGGTCAGGACATCGCCCGCGTCACGCAGGACAGCCTGCGGCTGAACATCGGCATGGTGCAGCAGGATTCGGCGCTGCTGCACCGCTCGGTCCGCGACAACATCCTGTATGGGCGCCCCGACGCCAGCGAGGCCGAGATGCTGAAGGCGGCGAAACAGGCGCAGGCGCATGAGTTCATCCTGGATCTCGAAGATCCGCAGGGGCGCACCGGCTATGACGCCCATGTGGGGGAACGGGGCGTGAAACTCTCCGGCGGGCAGCGGCAGCGGGTGACGCTGGCGCGGGTGATCCTCAAGGACGCGCCGATCCTGCTGCTGGACGAGGCGACCAGCGCGTTGGACTCCGAGGTCGAGGCCGCGATCCAGGACACGCTTTACGGCATGATGCAGGGCAAGACGGTGATCGCCATCGCGCACCGCCTGTCGACCATCGCCCAGATGGACCGCATCCTGGTCATGGACGAGGGGCGGATCGCCGAAGAGGGCAGCCATGACGCGCTTTTGGCCAAGGGCGGGCTATATGCCAGTTTCTGGGCACGCCAATCGGGCGGTTTCCTTGATCCGGACACGCAGGCGGCAGAGTAATGCAGGCACTTTTCCAGAAACTGATCGCACGCGCGGGCAACATGATCGACCCGGAGCGGCAGGCCGAAGGCATGCCGCCCGACAGGCTGCGCGCCTTCATGACCTGGTCCTTGCGGGGCGGTTGGTTGATCATCTGGCTGGGGGTGGCGATCTCGGCCCTGGCGGGCGTGACAGAGGTGCTGTCGATGTACCTTCTGGGCCGCGTGGTCGATGCGGTTGGCGGGCCGGTGCAGGACGGTTTCCTCTCCGACCACATGGGGCTGATCGCCTTGGCGGTCGGCATCCTGCTGGTCGCACGCCCGCTGCTGTTCGGTGGTTTGGCGCTGACCCAATCGGTGATGATCGGGCCGAATATCTTCAAGCTGGTGCTGGCGCGGCTCTACCGCTGGACCATCGGCCAGTCCGTTACCTTTTTCGATGACGATTACGCGGGCCGCATCGCGCAGAAGATGGTGCAGGCCGCGCGATCCTTGACCGAAATCGTGATCGAGACGGTCAACGCCGTCACCTTCGGGCTGGCGACCATCATCGGCACTGCCGTTCTGCTGGCCGCGATCCACCCGGGGATGCTGTTGCTGCTGGCCGGGTGGTTCGCACTTTACCTGGCCTTCCTGCGGGTGATGTTGCCGATTATCCGCCGCCGCTCCGCCGCCCGGGCAGAGGCGCAGGCGATGGTGACGGGCCAGGTCGTCGACACGATTTCCAACATCAAGACGGTCAAGCTGTTCGCCGGCGACATGCACGAGGACCGCCGCGCGCTGGGCGAAATGGAAAACCTGCGCGGCAAGACGCTGGACTTCGGCGAGGCGACCACGGCCTTTCGCCTTGGCCTGATCTTCATTGCTGGAATGCTGCCCGTCATCATGGTGGGCATGGCCATCGCCATGCGCAGCGCGGGCGTGTCGCCGGGCGACATCGCCGCCGTGGGCGCGGTCACGATCCGGCTGGCGCAGATGACTGGCTGGATCAGCTTTACCCTGATGGTGATCTACGGCCACGTCGGCGAGGTCGAGGACGGGATGACAACGCTCAGCGTGTCGCACGCACTGACCGACAAGCCCGGCGCCACCGACCTGCTGGTGAGCGAGGGCGAGATCACCTTCGACGATGTGCATTTTGCCTATGGCGGGCGGACCGGCGGTGTGTCCGGCATCGACCTGACCATCCATCCGGGCGAAAAGCTGGCCATCGTCGGGGCCTCGGGCGCGGGCAAGTCGACGCTCTTGTCGCTGCTTTTGCGGCTCTACGACAGTGAAAGCGGGCAGGTGCGGATCGACGGCACCGACGTTTCGGGGGTCACGCAAACCAGCCTGCGCAGCCAGATCGGCATGGTCACGCAGGAAACCGCGATGTTCAACCGCTCGG
>NZ_JARAMO010000224.1:0-24205 GCF_028807275.1 Mameliella sp. AT18 | reverse complement strand
CGCGAGATCTGCGACCGGCACGGCATCCTGATGATCCTCGACGAGGTCATGTGCGGCATGGGCCGGACCGGCACGCTGTTTGCCTGCGAGCAGGACGGGGTGGCGCCGGACATCCTCTGCGTGGCCAAGGGGCTGGGCGCGGGATACCAGCCCATCGGGGCGATGCTCTGCACCGAGATCATGCACGAGGTGATCGCGCAGGGCAGCGGCTTTTTCCAGCACGGTCACACCTATGTCGGTCACCCGGTTGCCTGTGCGGCGGCGGGCGCGGTGCTGGACCGTGTGGTTGGCGATGACCTGCTGGGCCGGGTGCATCCGATGGGCGCCGTTCTGCGCGGAATGCTCGAGGACCGGTTTGGCCAGCACCCCCATGTCGGCGACATCCGGGGCAGGGGCCTGTTCCTGGGGCTGGAACTGGTCCAGGACCGCGCAACCAAGGCACCCATCGACCCCTCGCGCAAGATCCATGCCCAGGTCAAGGCGGCGGCCTTTGCCGAGGGGCTGATCTGCTACCCGAACGGCGGCACCATCGACGGCAAGCAGGGCGCACATGTTCTGCTGGCCCCGCCTTTCATCCTGACAGAGGATCAGGCGGCGGAACTGGTCGACAAGCTGGCCCGCGCCTTCGTGGCCGTGGGTCTGTAAGGGCTCACCGCGCCGGGCTGGCAGATTTGCAGGCGGGCGGCAGATCCGACATCCAGTCCAGGACCGGGCGCATCACGGCGTCCGGGTCCTCTTCATGGGCAAGGTGGCCAAGACCGGGAATTGCCTGGAACTGGCCCAGCGGCAGGCGGTCGGCGGCGCGTCGGGAAATCTCGGGCGCCACGGCCCGGTCGCCCTCTGCGGCCAGCATCAGGCAGGGCGTTTCGATCCGGGGCAGCCAGTCCAACACCGGGTCGACGTTCCAGCGGGCCATCATTTGCAGGGTTCCGTCCACATGCGCAGTGTCGGCGGTCAGCCGGGTGTAATAGCCGATGCCCTCGTCGCTCAAACGGCTGCCGGTGCTGGCGATCAGGCGGCGGGTGCGCGCCGGGCTGGCGCCGGCGGCGGTAAAGGCCAGGGCCGCCAGAGGCGTCGCCGCCATCAGCTTGGCCAGGATCGGAAACAGCCAGCCCGCCGCGCCATCGAATCGGCCCAGGGCGGCGTTCAGGCAGACAACGGCGGGCGCGGGCCGCAGCCTGCGCGCCAGGTTCAGCGCGATCGCGCCTCCGGCGGAATGCCCGATGACCACGGCGGGGTGCCATCCCTGCGCGGCACACAGCGCGGCGATGTCCTCTGTCATGTGGGCCAGGCTGCAACGGGCGCGGCTGCCCAGCCGGGTGAACCCCTGGCCGGGCAGGTCCAGTGCGACCACGCGGAATTGCCGGGCCAGAATGGGGATCACGTCGCGCCAGCTATGGGTCGATGCGCCGGCGCCGTGCAACAGAAGAACCGTGTCGCCGGTCCCGGTTTCCTGCACATGCCAGAGGTGCGGGCGCTGGGCGATGCGCCGGGACAGGCCGCTGTGCGGCCAGTCCGGCAGATCTCTGTCCCAGTCCACGGCGGTTATCCCGACAGGGCGGCGTCGGCTGCGGCGCTGATGCGCCGCGCATCGGCGCGCGGCAGGGCAAGGTAACGGGCATCCAGCCAGCCTGCCAGTTCGGCGCCTTCGGCCCCGGGCCGGTTGGCGGTGTCGATCACGACGGCGGGCAGGCCCAGGCTCCGCCACAGGCGGGCCATGTCACGGGCATCGGCGGCGGCTGCGGCGCGGCCCGGGCTGCCGTCCAGCGCGATGTTCCCGCGCCCGTCGGTCAGCAGCGCCAGGCAGGGGCTTTGCCCGTTGCGCAGCCCTTGCAGGGCCAGGTCATGCGCGGCGCGCAGTCCTGCCGCCAGCGGTGTGCCGCCACCGCCGGGCAAGGCCGCGATGCGGCGCTTGGCCTGCACCAGAGACCGGGTCGGCGGCAGGGGCACCTCGGCACGGGTGTCGCGGAAGGTGACCAGAGCCACCAGATCGCGCTTGGCGTAGGCCTGTGCCAGCATCCGTTCGACGGCGCCCTTCGCCTCGGCCATCCGGGCCAGCGCGGCAGACCCCGAGCTGTCGACCGCCAGGATCACCAGCCGGTCGGAATGCTCCTCGGTCCGGCGCAGGCGCAGGTCGCCGGGGTGGATGATCAGATGTCTCGTGCCGGGCGTCGCCGCCCGCCGCAGCGGTTGCCAGGGCGCGGCCGCGCGCAGCGTGGCCACCACGTCGATCCGTGCGCGCCCGTCCGGGCGGCCGGGCCGCGAGGGCAGGGGCCGTCCGCGCCGGTTGCCCTTGCGCTTGCCCCCCGCGCCAAAGCCCTGTCCACCCCCGCGCGCGGAGCCGCCCCGATCCAGCCGGGTCAGCAAGTCAGGCGGCAGGATGGCGGCAATGGCCTCGACCAGCAATTCGTCGGGGATGTCCTGCATCGCCGCGCCGTCGCCCTGCGCCTCGCTCTCCTGCTGCCGTGGCGGGTCCGGGCTGTCGTTCTCGTCCGGTGCCTGGGGGATTTGCGTGGCGCGGCTGGGCAAGACCATTTCCGCCGCTTCGCGCAGGTGCTCTGATGTCACGCGGTCCCGGAGGTCGAGCGCCGCCAGCGCGCGCGCGCAGCGCAGGGCCAGCAGCGGCGCGCGCAACCCGTGGATGCCAAAGCGCGCGGCCAGGTGGGCAAGCTGCGCAAGGTGTTCATCCGGAACCTCGACCCGTGGCAGATGCGCCCGCGCGGCGTCCATGTCCGCCGGGGCAGGCAGGCGCAGCAGGGCGTGTGTGGCCCGGATTTCGGACAGGTCCAGGTGAAAGGCCAGCCGGTCGGTCAGGGCCTGTGGTGCGGTCTCGTCCGGGTCGGCGCCCTCGTCCAGCAGGACCAGGCAATGCCCGCTGTTCCCGTCCAGCACCCCGGCAAGACGGGCCGCCAGCCCGGGCCGCACCCGTTCCGCCATCGGCATGACCAGCGCTGCGGCGTGTTCGGCAAGGCCCGGCTGGCGCACCAGTCCGCCGCCTGCCAGCGATGCCGCGACATCCAACCCGCCAAAGAGCTGGATATCGTCCAGCCCGGGATGGACCCGGCGCAGCGGCAGCGGCAACACCTCCAGCCCATACTCCAGCCGCTGACGTACCGGGCCGGGCCGTGCGCGGATCACCATGCCGCCCAGCCCCGCCGGGTCGACGGCCAGTGCCGCAAGCGCCCGCTGTGCCCGGATCCAGTCGGGGGGCGCTGTGGTCATGGCAGGGTCTCGGCGACGACGCGGGCGACCCGCGCGGCCGATCCCGCCTCGTCCAGGGGATCGCGGCGCAACCGGTGGCTCAGCGCCAATGGTGCCACGCTGCGCAGGTGATCGCGGGTGATTGCCGTGTCTTCAAAGGCCGCCTGCGCCCGCGCTGCCCGCAACAGGGTCAGTTCGCCGCGCAGCCCGTCGGCGCCAAGTGCCATGCTCAGCCTTGCGCAATCTGTCAGCACCTCTTCGGTCGGCTCCGTTCCGGCCAGGGCCGCGCGCGCCTCCAGGATGGCCATGCGCAGCGCTGCGTCCTCGGCCTGCCAGCGGGCCATGAACCCGTCGTGATCGGTTTCAAAGGCATGGCGGCGGCGGATGACCTCGACCCGTTCCTCGATGTTGTCGGGAGAACGGACCTCGACCGAGAGTCCGAAGCGGTCCAGCAATTGCGGGCGCAACTCGCCTTCCTCGGGGTTGCCAGAGCCGACGAGGACAAAGCGTGCGGCATGGCGGATCGACAGGCCCTCGCGTTCGACCGCGTTGAGGCCCGATTGTGCCACGTCCAGCAGCAGGTCGACGATGTGGTCCTCCAGCAGGTTGACCTCGTCGATATAGAGATAGCCTCGATTGGCCCGTGCCAGAATACCGGGTTCAAAGGCCTTCTCGCCACGGGTCAGGGCGCGCTCGATGTCCAGCGCGCCGGTCACGCGATCCTCGGTCACGCCCAGCGGCAGGTCCACGACCGGGGTCGGGCGTTCCGCCAGTGTCTCGTCGACCGGGCCGGCCCAGTCGGGCACTTCCTCCAGCCGGGCGGAATTGACCGGGCAGCCCGCGACCACGGTGATCGGCGGCAAGAGCGCGGCCAGCGCGCGCACGGCAGTGGACTTGCCGGTGCCTCGATCGCCAAAGACCAGAACGCCGCCCAGCCCGGGGTCGACGGCGGTCAGGATCATCGCCTGCTTCATCTGGTCCTGTCCGACGATGGCCGAAAAGGGAAAGCTCTGGGTCATGGCATCGGTCCGGCTGGTGTCAGGGAAGGGCCGCCCGGCCAGTGGCCGCTGGCGCCGAGGATGCGGAACCGGGCGTACAGTTCCTCGCGGAACCAGTCGCCCTCGCGCACGGCGCGTATGGCGCGGGCATGGGGGCCGTCGGCGCGGGCAAAGCGGGCCATGCTGGCGCTGTCGGGCCAGATCGAAAAGGTCACCTGGTGCAGCAATGGAACCTCTCCGATGCCGATCTTGAAGGTGACGGCGGGGTCGGCGCCGATGGCGGCGCTGATGTCGGGGACCCTGCGCCAGAACCGCCAGAGGTTTGACACCCGCAGCGTGGCCCGGGTCAGCGCCGCGATGGGGCCGGGGCCGGCCGTGGCGTTCCCCACCTCGAACGGGCTTTGACGTGACCAGGCCCCGCGGGCTGAAACCGGGGACAGGAACAACGTCCAGCTGTCCTCAGCCCGCCTGTGATACCGGCGATAAACCGGGGCGTCGCGTGTCTGGCGCCGGGCGCTTTGCAGGTCCGGCCAGGTGGCAAGGATCGCGTAGACGCCGGTTTCCGGCAGTGGCGTGAAGCCTTCGCCCGTGCCCGAGCCGCAGAGCTTCCAGAAGCCGATGCCTTCGGTCCGGCGCAGGGCCGGGCGGGCAAGGCCCATCATCGCAAAGGCCCAGAGCCGGCTGACCCCGCGCGGAAAGCGAAAAAGACTCAGGCTGACGACCTGGATGGCCTTTCCTCCTCTTGGTTGGCCTTCCTTGGCGGGTGTCAGGGTATCCTGACATGGAAATTCCTCTTGGAAAAGAGGTGCAATGCGAGATTGTCAATTTAACATTACACATGTAGGCTTGGGTAATGTTTACAGGCGCAGACTCCTTTCACAGGCACAGGCCGGTCGATCCCAAGGCGCCGCAGGCGCTGGTCGTGGGGGCCGGGCTGGGCGGGCTTGCCGCCGCGATGCGGCTGGGCGCACGGGGCTATCGCGTCACGGTGCTGGACCGGCTGGACACGCCCGGCGGGCGCGGATCGGCCATCCACCAGGGTGGGCATCGGTTCGACCTCGGCCCGACGATCGTCACCGTGCCACAGGTGTTTCGCGATCTATGGGCAGCCTGCGGGCGGCGTTTCGACGATGACGTGGACCTGCGCCCGCTCGATCCCTTCTACGAAATCCGCTGGCCGGACGGGTCGCGGTTTCGCGTCGGCCCGGACGCCGGGGCGATGCGGCAGGAGGTGGCGCGCCTGTCGTCCGGCGACCTGGCGGGATACACCCGGTTCCTGCGCGACAGCGAAGAGCGCTACCGGATCGGATTCGAGAACCTGGGCCGCCGCCCGATGCATCGGCTGGCCGACCTGATCCGGGTGCTGCCGACCTTTGCGCGCCTGCGGGCGGATCGATCGGTCTATGGCCACGCGGCGCGCTGCGTGCGGGACGAGAGGCTGCGTATGGCGCTGTCCTTTCACCCGCTCTTCATCGGCGGCGACCCCTGTCATGTCACCTCGATCTACGCGCTGGTGAACCATCTCGAATCCGCTTTCGGTGTGCATTACGCGATGGGGGGCGTGGCCCGGATCGCAGAGGCGATGGCCAATGTCGTGACCGGGCAGGGCGGGGTGATCCGCCAGCGGGCCGAGGTCGATGAAATCAAGGTCGCTGGCGGGCGCGCCCGGGGCGTCAGGTTGACCGGGGGCGAGGAGGTGCCTGCGGATATCGTGGTCTCCAACGCAGATGCCGGGCACACCTACGACCATCTTCTGCGCGGCCATTTCCGCCGCCGCTGGACCACGCCGCGCCTGCGCCGAACACGCTGGTCGATGAGCCTGTTTGTCTGGTACTTCGGCACCCGTGGCACACGCGGCAAATGGCGGGACGTGGGCCATCACACGATCCTCAACGGTCCGCGCTATCGCGGCCTGCTGCGCGACATCTTCATCAAGGGCCACCTGGCCGAGGACATGAGCCTTTACGTCCACCGCCCCAGCGTCACCGATCCCGGTGTCGCGCCGGACGGGGGCGACACCTTTTATGCGCTCAGCCCAGTGCCGCACCTTGGCCACAAGACACCCGTCGACTGGTCGGACATGGCTGGCCGCTACCGGGACCGCGTTCTCAAGGTGCTGGAACGGGAATTGCTGCCGGGGCTGTCCGGGCACCTGGCGGAGTCGCTGGTCTTTACGCCTGAAACCTTCCGGGACCGGTATCTCAGCCCGCATGGCGCGGCCTTCTCGATAGAGCCGCGCATCCTGCAAAGCGCCTGGTTCCGCCCGCACAACATCAGCGAAGAGGTGCAGGGCCTGTACCTGGTGGGCGCGGGCACGCATCCCGGTGCCGGTCTGCCGGGGGTTGTCGGCAGTGCCGAGATCCTGGACCAGCTGGTGCCCGATGCTCAGGCGGCATCGAGCCTGCCGGTGGCGGCGGAATGATCGCGCCGGAGGACATGGCCCATTGCGTCGAGGCGATCCGGCACGGGTCGCGGTCGTTCCACGCGGCATCGCGGCTGTTGCCGACCCGGGTGCGCGAACCGGCGCTGGCGCTTTATGCCTTCTGCCGGTTGGCGGATGACGCGGTGGACCTGCAGCAGGAAAAGGCGGATGCGGTCCTGCGCTTGCACGACAGGCTGGACCGGGCCTATGCGGGCCGGCCTCTGGACGCCCCCGCCGACCGCGCCTTTGCCGCCGTGATCGAGGATTTCGACATGCCGCGCGCCTTGCCCGATGCCCTGCTCGAGGGACTGGCCTGGGACGCGATGGGCCGCCGCTATGCCACCCTGTCGGACCTGCGTGCCTATTCGGCGCGCGTCGCCTCGGCGGTGGGGGCGATGATGTGCGTTCTGATGCGGGTGCGCGACCGCGATGCGCTGGCCCGGGCCTGCGACCTGGGGGTCGCCATGCAGTTGACCAATATCGCCCGCGACGTCGGCGAGGATGCGCGCGAGGGGCGGCTTTTTTTGCCGACCGACTGGCTGCAGGGGGCGGGCGTCGATCCCGCCGGCCTGTTGCGCGACCCGAGGCCGACGCCAGAGCTGGCCTCTGTCCTGCGGCGCCTGCTGCGCGAGGCCGGGCAGCTGTACCACCGGTCAGAGGCCGGGATCGCTGCGCTGCCGCTCTCGGCGCGCCCGGGGATCTTTGCGGCGCGGTTCATCTATGCCGGGATCGGCGGCGCGGTGGCGCGCAACGGATTTGACTCCATCACCCGGCGCGCCCGGACCTCGGGGGGGCAAAAGCTGGGCTGGCTGATGCTGTCGGGCCTGCGCGCGGGCCTGACGGTGGCGTTGCCACGTTCCGCGGTGATCCATGCGCGCACCTTGCCGGAAACCGATTTCCTGGTGCGCGCCGCCGCCAAGGATGCCGCGCCGGACTGGAGCGAGAGCCTGCACCAGGCGCTGGTCGCACTGAAATTGCAGGAGCAAAACCGCCGCGCGCCGTTGATGCCGCCCATGCCCGCCGCTAGGTAGATGGGCATGTTCTGGATCCTCTTCCTGATCTTCCTCCTGGCCTGCTTCGCGGCGGGCGCCACCGGTGGAATGTTTCCGCCGGGTGACTGGTATCGGTCGCTGGACAAGCCGCGATGGACGCCGCCGGACTGGGTCTTTCCGGTGGCCTGGACCACGCTCTACCTGCTGATGGCCTTTGCGGGCGCGCGGGTGGCGCTGGCACCGGACAATGGTCTTGCGCTGGCCTTCTGGGCCCTTCAGATCGCGCTCAACACGCTGTGGACGCCGGTCTTTTTCGGGCTGCGGCGGATGCGGGCCGGGCTGGTGGTGCTCAGCGCGCTCTGGCTTGCGGTGGCGGCCTGCCTGGTGGCGCTCTGGCAGGTGGATGCCTGGGCGGGCCTGGCCTTTGTGCCCTATCTCTGCTGGGTCTCGGTGGCCTGGGCGCTGAACCTGTCGGTTCTGCGCCGCAACCCGGATGTGGTGCCCGTCTGACCTGTTTCAGCTGTCTTGAGCGAAGGACCAGCGCGCCCGGCGCGGGACACGCAGCGCCAGCATCGGCTTGACCAGCGCAGACCGAAAGCGGCGCAGGTCCAGCGCCTCGTGCACGCCGGTTGTCTCTGTCCCGTCCAGCCGGGTCGTCACCATGCTGCGGCTGTAAAAGGGTGCGTCCAGCATGTTCTGCACCTGCCGCGGCGCATGGCCGGGGTCGGCCCGCGTCTGCCGCGTCACCTGCCAGAGCGAGCGGCGCAACCGCGCCGGGGGCGGCGGTGTCACCGACCGGGCCGCGCCCTCCGCGTCAAAGCGGATCGCCGCGGCCAGCGCGCTCCCGTCCCGCCGTCGGGCGTCGTAGAAACAGGTGCTGCCGGTGCCGGTGGGAAAGCGCCCCCATGTCCAGTTGTCGAAATCCTCTTCCAGCGCCCGGGTGCCGAAATTGGCATCGAAATACCCGTGCCCCTGCCAGCGCCAGCCCGGTGCGTCCAGGTCAACCTCGATCCGGCAGGTCGGCGCGAAGGGCCGCCAGACATGTGCCCCGTCCGGCGTCAGGGGCAGTTCGACCCGCGTCAGGGCCGAGGGCGTCACCGTAATGCGCCCGCGCAGGCGCCCGAACAGGGGGGGCGCGCCGCGTTCGTCGATCCGGATTTTCAACTGGCCGTCCTGCCAATGCAGCGAGGACGGGCCGATGGTCAGGCTTTGTGGCGCTTGCCGCAGCGCGCCGCGCCCCCGGTCCGTCATGGCAAAGCGCCCGCCCGGCCCATAGGTGGCGACGTTCAGGCAGACGTGGTTTTCCGGGTCGCGCCGCCCGGACCAGGCGTACCAGGGCGAAAACACCGAGCCTATGAAGGCGATGACGCTGACCGCCCGCCCGCCGCCGTCGCGGATGCCGTCGACGTACCACCAGGCGTAGCCGTTCGGCGGGACGGCGAGGGCGAAGTTCGGTCGCTCAAGATCGCCTCGGCCGCGTGCCGGGCGGAGAGCATGGCCATCGGGACACCCGCCCCCGGATGCGCCCCGCCGCCCGCCAGGTAGAGCCCCGGTACCGGACTGCGTGCCTTCGGTCTCTGAAAGGCCGCCATCAGCGCTTCCGGGCTCTGCCCGTAGAGCGCGCCTTGCGAGGCGGGAAACAGGCTCTCGAACCCCGTCGGCGTGGTCAGGCTTTGCGCGTCCGGCATCGGAGCAAAGCGTAGCCCCGCCCTGGCCAGCGTGTCGAAACAACGGGTGCGGCATTGGTCTGGCTCCTGGTCGGGGGCGGGAAGAGGGGGCGCGTTGGCGATGATCTCGAACCGTTCCAGATCTGGCGGCGGCGCGGGGCCGCCCCTGTCCATCGCGCAGAGGTAAAGCGTGGGGTCCGGCACCAGCGCGCCGCGCGCCAGGGCGTCGAATTCGGGTTTCGGGTCGGCGCGGAAAAAGACGTTGTGATGGGCCAGGTCCACCCCCCGGGCGCGCGCCGCGAAGGCCCAGACCTGGGCCGACAGGCTGCGTTTGCGTTTGCCGTTCTGGCCGCCCGCAGGAACTGCCTCCGGGCCCAGGGCGCCGGTGGCCAGTGCCCGCGGATCGCCGTTGAACAGGACGCGCTCTGCCCTCAACGTCCTGCCATCCGCGAGAGTGACGCCCCGCGCGCGGCCGCCGGAGATGTCGATCCGGGCCACATGGGCGTTGTGATGAAACCGTGCCCCGCGTGTCCGCGCGATCCGTTCCAGCGCCCGGGCCAGCCGGTGCATTCCGCCCGCGATTTTCCAGACCCCAACGTATTCCGCCTGCCAGATCAGCGACAGCAGGGCAGGGGCGCGATAGGGCGAGGCGCCGACATAGGTGGCGTAGCGCCCGAACAATTGCGTTAGGCGCGGGTCGTCGAAAGTCCGGTCGAGCAGCGCGGCAAGGCTGCGATGCGGGGCCATTTGGCGCAACAGGCCGGGCGCGCGCAGGGTCTGACCCGCCAGCCCGGCCAGCGAGGGATTGGCTGCCCGCATCACCGGGCCGTCGAAGGCCTCGAACAGGGCGCGCGCCCTGTCGCAGAAGGCTCGGAACTGCGCAACAGCGCGGGCGCCGCCAAAGGCGCGCAGCGCCTCCAGGTTTTCCGGTTCGCTGTCGAAGAGGTCCAGCCGCGACCCGTCGGGCCAGAAGTGTCGCGCGATCAGGGGTTGGCGGATCAACTCCAGGTGCGCGTCCAGCCGCTCGTCCAGGCTGGTGAACAGGTCGTCGAGCACCGGGCGCAGGGTCAGCACGGTCGGACCTGCGTCCACCGGCCCGGCGGGCGAGGGCAGGCAGCGCATCTTGCCGCCGGAACGCGCGGCGCGTTCGACCACCGTGATCCGAAGGCCGGCATGGGCCAGCCGCGCGGCGGCGGCCAACCCGCCGATCCCGGCGCCGACGATAAGGACGTCGCACCCCTGATGCGCGCTGAACCCGGAAGGTGTCATGCGGCAATTATTGACTCGGCGCCCCGATGTGTCCAATGTAAATTACACTATGAATGTAATTTCAAAATTACATGGTGGAGGTGCCCCATGCCCATGACCGCACGGATCGAAAGGGCGATTGCCCGGGCGCTGGCGCTGTCGCAAGGGGGATCGGCCCCGGCGAAACTGGCCTCTGCCCTGCCGTATGCCACCCAGCCCGGTGGCGCACGCATCCGCCCGACGATCCTCTTGTCGGTGGCGGCATCCTGTGGCGATGACCGGCCCGCGCTGGCCGATGCCGCCGCTGCCGCGCTGGAGCTGATCCATTGCGCCAGCCTGGTGCATGACGATCTGCCCTGTTTCGACGACGCGGACCTGCGGCGCGGCAAACCGTCGGTGCATCGCGCCTATTCCGAGCCGCTGGCCGTGCTGACCGGCGACAGCCTCATCATCCTGGCCTTCGACGTGCTGGCGCGGGCGACGGTCGATCATCCGGACCGGGGCGCGCAGCTGCTCCTGGCGCTCAGCCGGCGCACGGGGATGCCCGGCGGCATCTGCGCCGGACAGGGCTGGGAAAGCGAGGCAGAGATCGACCTTGGCGCCTATCACCGGTCCAAGACGGCGGCGCTGTTCATCGCGGCGACCGAAATGGGCGCCATCGCTGCGGGCCATGCCCCCGAAGACTGGCTGGACCTCGGCGCCCTCATCGGTGAGGCCTTCCAGGTGGCCGACGACCTGCGCGATGCCCTGCTAGACGAAGAGTCGCTGGGCAAGCCCGTGGGCCAGGATGACCTGCACGGTCGGCCCAACGCGGTCTGCGAAATGGGCATCGGCGGGGCGGTCGATCACCTGTCCAAGATCCTCGCGGCGGCCATCGCCTCGATCCCCTCCTGCCCGGGGGAGGCCATGCTGGCGCAGATGGTCAGCCACCAGGCGGACAAGATCATGCCGGCCGTGCCCGCGCGCTACCGGGCCTGAGACGGTGGTGGCCTCCGCCGACCAGCCCGGCCCGCGCCGCAGGCGTCGCGGCGGCTGGCTGGCGCGGCTGGTGGCGCGTCCCGGCGTGCAGGACTGGGCGGCGCGGCTGCCCTTCGGCGCCCGTCTTGCCCGACGTGACGGGGCAGAGATCTTCGATATATTGCAGGGCTTCGTCTCGGCCCAGGTGCTTGCCGCCCTGGTCGAGCTTGGCCTGCTGGAGCGCCTGCTAGGCGGGGCCGAGCCGCCCGACGTGCTGGGCGCCGAAACCGGCATTGCACCGGATCGCATGGCGGCGCTGCTGCAGGCGGGCGCGGCGTTGGGCCTGTTGCGGCGGCGGCGGGATGGTGCCTTTGGCCTGGCGCGCAAGGGCGCCGCGATCCTTGGCGTTCCCGGCCTGACCGGGATGATCCGTCACAACCGCGCCTTCTATGCCGATATGGCCGACCCGGTGGCGCTCTTGCGCGGAGAGGCGGAGACGCAGATGGCGCGTTTCTGGCCCTATGTCCTTGGCCAGACCGGGGACATCCCGCCCGAGGTCTCGGCCCGCTATTCCGATCTCATGGCCCGCTCGCAGCGCCTGGTGGCGCAGGACACCCTGCGGTTGGTTTCGCTGAAGGCTGTCACGCGGCTGATGGATGTGGGCGGCGGGGCCGGGGTGTTTCTGGCCGAAGCCCTGCGGCGCCATCGCGGTTTGCAGGGGGTGCTGTTCGATCTGCCGGGGGTCATGCCGCTGGCAGAGGCGGAACTGACCCGCGCCGGTCTGGCGGACCGAGTCGCCCTGGCGCCCGGCAGTTTCCGCGAGAACGCGCTGCCCCGGGGGGCGGATGCCATTTCCTTGGTGCGGGTGCTGTACGATCACGACGACACGACCGTGCGCGCCCTGCTGGCCTCCGTGCTGGAGGCCCTGCCGCCCGGCGGGCGCCTGATCGTATCAGAGCCGATGTCGGGTGGTGCGCGGCCGGATCGGGCGACGGACGTCTATTTTTCCTTTTACACCATGTCGATGGGCACCGGGCGGGTTCGTTCTGCCCGCCGCATTGCCGCCCTGTGCAAGGAGGCCGGATTCGTCGGGGTCGAAGGGCCGCACACGGCGCGCCCCTTCATCACCACTGTCCTGGTGGCACGGCGTCCTGACAGAGATGAATGTAAAGTTTAATTGACACATACATATGTCGTGTTACCCTGACATGTGAAATCGACTGCGACGGCGACGCCCGCCGCGCGGACGACAAAAAAGGGGGAGGGGCGAACATGCAGACACGCGCTGTCCTTCTGAATGGTCCGGGGGACCTGTCCCTGGAACAGCTCGACCTCAAGGCGCCCGGAGCGGGCGACATCGTGGTCGAGATCGCGCATTCCGGCATCTCTACCGGCACCGAAAAACTGTTCTGGTCCGGCGCCATGCCGCCCTTTCCGGGCATGGGCTATCCGCTGGTGCCCGGCTACGAGGCCGCCGGAGAGGTGGTCGAGGCCGCGTCCGGCACCGGCTTTCGCCCCGGCGACCGGGTCTTCGTGCCCGGGGCCGATTGTTTCGACGGAGCCTATGGCCTCTTCGGCGGGGCGGCGGGCGTGCTGGTCACGGAGGCCGCGCGGGTCACGCGCATCGACGCCGCACTGGGGGCCGAAGGCGCCTTGTTGGCCCTTGCCGCCACCGCCCGGCACGCGATGGCGGGCCTGGAAAAGCGGATGCCCGAGCTGATCGTCGGCCACGGGGTCCTGGGCCGCCTGCTGGCGCGCCTGACCGTGGCTGCGGGCGCCCCGGCGCCCACCGTCTGGGAACGTGCGCCGGACCGTCGCCAAGGGGGCGAGGGCTACGACGTCATCGCGCCCGAGGAGGATCCGCGCCGCGACTATGGCGCGATCTACGACGCTTCCGGCAATGCCGCAATCCTCGACGACCTGATCGGACGCCTTGCGAAGGGCGGCGAGATCGTCCTGGCCGGGTTCTATCCTGACGGCCTGCGCTTTGCCTTTCCGCCCGCCTTCATGCGCGAGGCCCGCCTGAGGGTCGCCGCGGAATGGCAGCGCGAGGACCTTGCCGCCGTGCGCGCCCTCGTGGACAGCGGCGCGCTGTCGCTGGCCGGGCTGATCTCTCACGCGGTGCCGGCCGAGCGGGCCGCCGGGGCCTACCGGACCGCCTTCGAGGACCCGGCCTGCCTGAAAATCATACTCAACTGGAAGGAAGCAGCGTGAAGGACGACGTGCAGAAACACACCGAGACCGACGTGCCCGACCTCAAGACCTTCGACCAGAGGCTGCGCGACGAGGCGCAGGAAGACCTGGCCGATCTGATCACCGAGGAACCGACCAGCAAGACCCAGATCATCGCGATCTACGGCAAGGGCGGCATCGGCAAATCCTTCACCCTGGCCAATCTCAGCCACATGATGGCCGAACAGGGCAAGCGCGTGCTGCTGATCGGCTGCGATCCGAAATCGGACACGACCTCTCTGCTCTTCGGCGGCAAGGCCTGTCCGACGATCATCGAGACCTCGACAAAGAAGAAGCTGGCCGGCGAAGAGGTGCAGATCGGCGATGTCTGTTTCAAGCGCGGCGGTGTCTTCGCGATGGAACTGGGCGGCCCCGAGGTGGGGCGCGGCTGTGGCGGACGCGGCATCATCCACGGGTTCGAACTGCTGGAAAAACTGGGGTTCCACGACTGGGACTTCGACTATGTCCTGCTGGATTTCCTGGGCGATGTCGTCTGTGGCGGCTTCGGCCTGCCGATCGCGCGGGACATGGCGCAGAAGGTGATCCTTGTCGCCTCGAACGACCTGCAATCGCTTTATGTCGCCAACAACGTCTGCTCGGCGGTGGAATACTTCCGCAAGCTGGGCGGCAACGTCGGCGTGGCGGGGCTGGTGGTCAACAAGGACGACCTCTCGGGCGAGGCTCAGGCCTTTGCCAGGGCGGTGGACATCCCGGTCCTGGCGGCGATCCCTCAGGACGACGACCTGCGCAAGAAATCCGCGAACTACCAGATCGTCGGCACGGCACAAAGCCAATGGGGCGAGCTCTTCGCCGGCCTGTCACAGGCCGTCTCGGACGCACCGCCGGTGCGGCCCGCGCCGCTGGATCAGGACGCCCTGCTGGCGCTCTTCGACGGTTCGGACACCGGGGCGGGCGTGACGCTGGTCCCCGCCACCGATGCCGACATGCGCGGCAAGAATGCCAAGCCGGTGGAGTCGCTGGAGGTGATCTATGACGACGCCTGAGCCTGCCAGCCCGGGGGGCGACGGATGCCATTCCGCCGCCGACCTGGACCGGGCCGCGCGCAGCGCCGGTCAAAGCGACCTGTTGGATCAATACGCCCGCGACTACCCGCAAGGCCCCCATGACAAGCCACAAAGCATGTGCCCGGCTTTCGGGTCCCTGCGCGTGGGGCTGCGGATGAAACGGGTGGCCACGGTCCTGTCCGGGTCGGCCTGCTGTGTTTACGGGCTGACCTTCGTCTCGCATTTCTACGGGGCGCGGCGGTCGGTGGGCTATGTCCCTTTCGATTCCGAAAGCCTGGTGACCGGCAAGTTGTTCGAGGACATCCGCGAGGCAGTACACAAGCTGGCCGATCCGGATCGCTTCGATGCCATCGTTGTGACGAACCTCTGTGTGCCCACCGCCTCCGGCGTGCCCCTGCGGCTACTCCCGGACGAGATCGACGGCGTGCGCATCGTGGGCATTGACGTGCCGGGTTTCGGCATTCCCACCCATGCCGAGGCCAAGGACGTGCTGGCGGGCGCCATGCTGAACTATGCCCGCCGCGAGGTCGAGGCCGGGCCGGTGGCCGCGCCCGAGGGTGGCGTGTCCGACCTGCCCACCGTGACCCTACTGGGAGAGATGTTTCCCGCCGATCCGATGATGATCGGCGCGATGCTGGCGCCGATGGGACTGGCCGCCGGGCCCGTGGTGCCTTGCCGAGAGTGGCGCGAGCTGTATGCGGCCCTGGACTGCGGCGCCGTGGCTGCCATCCATCCCTTCTATACCGCCGCCGTGCGCGAGTTCCAGGCCGCCGGTCGCCCAATCGTGGGCAGTGCGCCCGTGGGCCATGACGGCACGGCCGCCTGGCTGGCCAGCATCGGCGAGGCCTTTGGCCTGTCAACGGACAGGGTGGCCGCCGCGCAGAATGCCTTTTTGCCCGCCATCCGGGGGGCGCTGGAGGCGGCCCCGGTCAAGGGGCGGATCACGCTGTCGGGCTACGAGGGTAGCGAGCTGCTGGTGGCGCGCCTGCTGATCGAAAGCGGCGCCGAGGTGCCCTATGTCGGGACCGCCTGCGCGAAATCCCCCTGGTCCGCGGCGGATGCCGAATGGCTGCGCGCCCGGGGCGTGACGGTGACCTTCCGCGCCTCGCTGGAGAACGACCTGGCCGCGATGGAAGGGCTGCGCCCGGACCTTGCCATCGGCACGACGCCGGTGGTGCAAAAGGCCAAGGCGCTGGGCATTCCCGCGCTGTACTTCACCAACCTGATCTCGGCCCGGCCCCTGATGGGACCGGCGGGGGCGGGCAGCCTGGCCGAGGTCGTGAACGCGGCCATTGGCAACAAGCCCCGCATGGACCGGATGAAGGCCTTTTTCGAAGGTGTCGGCGAGGGCGATACCGCCGGGGTCTGGGAGGGCGCGCCCAACCTGCGCCCGGACTTCCGCGCGCTGAACCTCAAGAAGCTGGAAAAGAAGGCCCGCGCCGCCAAGGCGGAGCAGATGATATGAGGGGGGTGACCTTTCATATCCGGCCGCTTGACCGCCCTGTTGCCAGCCGGGGAGGTGCCCCGTGCTGATCCAGGATCACGACAGGGCCGGGGGGTACTGGGGCGCGGTCTATGCCTTCTGCGCCGTCAAGGGCCTACAGGTCATCATCGACGGCCCCGTGGGCTGCGAGAACCTGCCCGTCACATCCGTCCTGCACTACACCGACGCCCTGCCGCCGCATGAACTGCCCATCGTGGTCAGCGGGCTGGGCGAAGAGGAACTGGGCCGCGACGGCACCGAGGGCGCGATGAAGCGCGCCTGGGGCACGCTGGACCCGGCCTTGCCCGCCGTGGTCGTCACCGGCTCCATCGCCGAGATGATCGGCGGCGGCGTGACCCCGCAGGGCACCAACATCCAGCGCTTTCTTCCGCGCACCATCGACGAGGACCAGTGGCAGGCCGCCGACCGGGCGATGACCTGGCTGTTCACCGAATTCGGCATGACCAAGGGCCGGATGCCCAAGGAAAAAAAGCGCGAGGAAGGGGCGGCACCCCGGGTCAATATCCTTGGCCCCATGTATGGCGCCTTCAACATGCCCAGCGACCTGGCCGAGATCCGCCGCCTGGTCGAGGGGATCGGCGCCGAAGTCAACATGGTGCTACCTCTGGGCGCCCACCTGGCCGAGATGCGCAACCTTGTGAATTCCGACGTCAACGTGGTGATGTACCGCGAATACGGGCGCGGCCTGGCCGAGGTGCTGGGCAAGCCCTACCTGCAGGCCCCCATCGGCGTCGAGAGCACGACGCTGTTCCTGCGCTCGCTGGGCGAACTGCTGGGGCTGGACCCCGAACCCTTCATCGAGCGCGAGAAACATTCGACCATCAAGCCGGTCTGGGATCTCTGGCGGTCGGTCACGCAGGATTTCTTTGCCACTGCGAATTTCGGCATCGTCGCCGGCGAAACCTATGCCCGCGGCATCCGCCAGTACCTGGAGGGCGACCTGGGCCTGCCTTGTGCCTTCGCCGTTTCGCGCTGCGCGGGGAAAAAGACCGACAACGACGCGATCCGCGCCATGATCGCCCGCGACCGGCCGCTGGTGCTGCTGGGGTCGATCAACGAGAAGATGTACCTGGCAGAGCTGAAATCCGGCCACGGCCCCAGCCCCGCCTTCATCCCGGCCAGCTTTCCCGGCGCCGCGATCCGCCGCGCCACCGGCACGCCGATGATGGGCTACGCCGGGGCCACCTACCTGCTGCAGGAGGTCTGCAACGGGCTGTTTGACGCGCTGTTCCACATCCTGCCGCTGGGCTCCGATATGGACGCGGCACAGGCGACACCGACACCGCTGCGCCGGAACCTGCCCTGGGACGAGGACGCCAGCCGCGCGCTGGACCGCCTGGTCGCCGCACATCCGGTACTGACACGCATTTCCGCGGCCAAGACGCTGCGCGACGCCGCGGAGGAGGACGCGCAGCGCGCGGGCGCCGAGCGCGTGGCCCTGGCCGTCGTCGAAAGAGTTTCCGGCCTTGCCGGCCCAATCCAAGAGGAGGACTGACCGATGACCGACGTCACATCCAGCAGCCTAGGACAGACGCATGTCCGGCGCCGGCGCCGGGCCGAGTTCCACGTCTATTTCACCCTGATCTTCCTGCTTGCGTTGCCATCGGAAACGATCGGCTGGGCGCGGGCGGTGATCCGACAGAGGTCGCTGAACCTGCATGGCCCGCTGGCCCGCGCCTGGCGCGAGGCGGACCGGATCACGCCGATGATCTTCTCGGTCTGACCCCCGGGGGGCAGTCACCGAGACCCGACCTGACCGTCCGTCACGGGCGGACAGACCCCCTGAGGGACCGTGAAGGCCCCAAGGGACCCGGCCGCGGGGTTCGCGGCGTCAGCATAGCGTTCCGGAGGAAAGTTTATGGCTGATCAAAACGACCTGTCCTTCACAGGTCTCACCGACGAGCAGGCCCAGGAACTGCATTCCGTCTACATGAGCGGCCTCTGGCTGTTCGCGGCGGTCGCAGTGGTTGCCCACCTGGCAACCTACATCTGGGCCCCCTGGTTCTAGGAAAGGATATGGACGTGTCCAAGTTCTACAAGATCTGGCTCATCTTCGATCCTCGCCGCGTGTTCGTCGCGCAAGGCGTCTTCCTGTTCCTGTTGGCCGTCATGATCCACCTGGTGGTTCTGTCGAACGGCGTCAACTGGTTCGAGAACGCGGCCGCATCGCGTGCCGCTGCCGATGAGTGACCAGGGGACAATCGTCCCATGAAAGTGTTGCGGGCGGCCGGCCCGCCCGCAGCGAACGCACACCTCACACCTTAACGACGGCTTGAGATCTGATCGAACGGGCCGCCAAAAGCGGGGAAATACGATGGCGTTGCTCAGCTTCGAGAAAAAGTACCGCGTCCGCGGGGGGACGCTGATCGGCGGGGATCTCTTCGATTTCTGGGTCGGCCCCTTCTACGTCGGCTTCTTCGGTGTCACGACCGCCTTCTTTGCGGCCCTCGGCACCATCCTGATCTTCTGGGGGGCGGCCCACCAGGGCACCTTCAACCCCTGGCTCATCAACATCGCGCCGCCCGACCTGTCCTACGGGCTGGGGGCCGCGCCCCTGATGGAAGGGGGGCTGTGGCAGATCATCACGATCTGTGCCACCGGCGCCTTCATCAGCTGGGCCCTGCGCGAGGTCGAGATCTGCCGCAAGCTGGGGATGGGCTATCATGTGCCCTTCGCCTTCAGCTTTGCCATCCTGGCCTATGTCACGCTGGTGATCTTTCGCCCGGTGCTGATGGGCGCCTGGGGGCACGGCTTTCCCTATGGCATCTTCAGTCACCTCGACTGGGTCAGCAACACCGGCTACGCCTACCTGCACTTCCATTACAATCCCGCGCACATGCTGGCGGTCAGCCTGTTCTTCGGCACCACCCTGGCGCTGGCGCTGCATGGCGGGCTGATCCTCTCGGCGGCCAATCCCGAGAAGGGAGAGGAGATGAAGACGCCGGATCACGAGGACAGTTTCTTCCGTGACTTCATCGGCTACTCGATCGGCACGCTGGGCATTCACCGGCTGGGCTTCCTGCTGGCGATCAACGCGGTCTTCTTCTCGGCGGTCTGCATCATCATCTCGGGGCCGGTCTGGACCAGCGGCTGGCCGGAATGGTGGAACTGGTGGCTCGAACTGCCGATCTGGCCCTCTCAGGCGGGAATGTGATCATGAGCGAATATCAGAACATCTTCACCCAGGTTCAGGTCGAAGGACCGGCCGAATGGGGCATGGACAACGACAACGACCTTGCCTCGGAACGTATCATCACCCCCGGGTTCAGCCGCCTCGTCGGCTGGGTGGGCAACGCCCAGCTGGGGCCGATCTACCTGGGCTGGACCGGGATGATCAGCCTGGCCACCGGGGCGCTGGCGATCTTCATCATCGGGCTCAACATGCTGGCGCAGGTCGGCTGGTCGATCCCCGAGTTCCTGCGCCAGGGTTTCTGGCTGGCGCTGGAACCGCCCAGCCCGGAATACGGGCTGACCATCCCGCCGCTGAACGACGGCGGCTGGTACATCATCGCCTCGCTGTTCCTGCTGGTGGCGGTCTGCACCTGGTGGCTGCGCACCTACCTGCTGGCCGAACAGCACAAGATGGGCAAACATGTCGCCTGGGCCTTTGCCAGCGCGATCTGGCTGTTCCTGGTGCTGGGCCTGTTCCGGCCGATCCTGATGGGATCCTGGTCCGAGGCGGTGCCCTACGGAATCTTCCCGCACCTCGACTGGACCACCGCGTTCAGCATCCGCTACGGCAACCTCTACTACAATCCGTTCCACTGTCTCTCGATCGTCTTCCTTTACGGGTCGGTGCTGCTCTTCGCGATGCATGGTGCCACGATCCTTGCGGTCAGCCGGTTCGGCGGCGACCGCGAACTGGAACAGATCGTCGACCGCGGCACCGCCTCGGAACGGGCGGCGCTGTTCTGGCGCTGGACGATGGGGTTCAACGCGACGATGGAGGGCATTCACCGCTGGGCCTGGTGGTTCGCGGTGCTGACCCCGATCACCGGCGGCATCGGCATCCTGCTGACGGGAACGGTCGTCGACAACTGGTTCATCTGGGCGCAGGAACACCATTTCGCGCCGATGTATGACGGCAGCTATGGCTACGAGGCCTACGGGATCTACGAAGCCTTCATCGGACGGGAGTGAGCGCGATGTTCAAATGGTTTGACAAATGGAACCGCGAGCACCCCGCCGATATCGAACGCCCGGCGATCCTGACCGGCGTGGCCGGGGCGGTGGTGCTGGCCGTGGTTGCCGTGATGGCGCTGGGCCAGCCGTACAAGACCGACAGCCTGCAGACCGGCCCGCGCGGCAACGGCATGTCGGTGCCCGAGTTCGTTTCCGACCTCGCCGTGCCCGACCCGGCCATCGCCGAGCTGTTCGATGACCCGCCCTATGTGCCCGAAGAGGGCGAGGAGCTGGCGGGCGACATCTACCAGAACGTCCAGGTTCTGGGCGATCTGACCGACGCCAACTTCAACCGGCTGATGGCGGCGATGACCCGATGGGTCGCGCCAGAGCAGGGCTGTGCCTATTGCCACGGCGACGGCGATCTCGAAACCTACGGCGAGGACAACCTGTATACCAAGGTCGTCTCGCGCCGGATGATCGAGATGACCCGCAACATCAACGAGAACTGGGACGCGCATGTGAACGCCAACAAGCAGGTCGGCGTCACCTGCATGACCTGTCACCGCGGTCAGAACGTGCCCAGCGACATCTGGTTCAAGATGGGCGAGGTCAACATGGCCGCCGCCGGCTGGTCGGCGGTGCAGAACCGGGCGACGCCGCTCACCTCCTACACCTCGTTGCCGACGGACGCGCTGGAGAAATACCTGCTGGATGGTGACATGATCGGCGTGCACGACTTGGAAAGCCGCGTCGCCGCGCGACCGGGGGACGAGGGCGTGCCAACGATCCAGGACGCGGAACGCACCTATGCGCTGATGAACTACGTCGCCAATTCGCTGGGGGTGAACTGCACCTTCTGTCACAACACCCGCGCCTTCTACGACGGCGGGCAGGTGACGCCGCAATGGGCGACCGAAAGCCTGGGCATCCAGATGGTGCTGGAACTGAACAACGACTACCTGGTGCCGCTGGCCGAGGTGCTGCCCGAGGACCGGCTGGGACCGGTGGCGGGCGACGCACCCAAGGTCGCCTGCCGCACCTGTCACAAGGGCTATCAGCAGCCCCTGCAGGGCACCAACGTGATTGCCGACTGGCCCGAACTGGCGACCTCTGAGGCGCCGGACTACGGCCAGTAACCCCCCGGGGTGGGGCGGCCTGCTGTCGCCCCGGTCCTTTCCGTCCGGCCTGCCGCGCCGCTTGCCCTCTCGTGGTGGCGCCATGCCGGACCAGCGACAGGAGCGCGCGATGACCCTTGCCGACAAACCCCACACACCGCTTCTGGACCGGGTGGCCGGTCCGTCGGACCTGCGCCGGATGCCCGATACGGATCTTGCCGCGCTGGCGGACGAGTTGCGGGCCGAGGTGATCTCGGCCGTGTCGCAGACCGGCGGGCACCTCGGGTCCTCGCTGGGCGTGGTCGAGCTAAGCGTGGCGATCCACGCGGTCTTCGACACGCCCAAGGACAAGCTGATCTGGGACGTGGGCCACCAGTGTTATCCGCACAAGATCCTGACCGGGCGCCGCGACCGCATCCGCACCCTGCGCCAGAAGGACGGGCTGTCCGGCTTCACCAAGCGCACGGAATCCGAACATGATCCCTTTGGCGCGGCGCATAGTTCGACCTCGATCAGCGCGGCGCTGGGGTTCGCGGTGGGCCGCGACATGGGCCGGCCCACGGGTGACGCCATCGCCGTGATCGGCGACGGGGCGATCAGTGCCGGCATGGCCTACGAGGCCCTGAACAACGCCGGCGCCGAGGGGCGGCGGCTGTTCGTGATCCTCAACGACAACGAGATGAGCATCGCGCCCCCGGTCGGGGCCATGTCGTCCTACCTCAGCCGGATGTACGCCGCCGAGCCGGTGGCGCGGATGCGCTCGATGGTCGAGGGGATGGAGGCCGCCATGCCCGAACCGATGCGCAGCGGCGCCCGCCGCGCGCGCCAGCTGGTGACCGGGCTGGGCGGCTCCGGCACGCTTTTCGAGGAACTGGGCTTCGACTATGTCGGGCCGATCGACGGTCATGATATGAGCCAGCTCTTGCCGGTGCTGCGCGCGGCACGGGCGCGGGCGCGCGGCCCGGTCCTGATCCATTGCTGCACCGTCAAGGGCAAGGGCTATGCCCCCGCCGAGACCAGCGCCGACCGCGGGCATGGCGTGTCCAAGTTCGACCCCGCCACCGGGCCGCAGGCCAGTCCCGCAAAACCCGGCGCCGCGCCCAGCTATACCAGTGTCTTCGGCACGGCCCTGACGCAGGAGGCCGCGCGCGACGACCGGATCGTCGCCGTGACGGCGGCCATGCCCGATGGCACCGGCCTGTCCAAGATGGCGGCGCGCTTTCCGAACCGGGTCTTCGACGTGGGCATCGCCGAACAGCATGGCGTGACTTTTGCCGCCGGCATGGCGGCCAGCGGGCTGCGTCCCTTCTGCGCGATCTACTCGACCTTCCTGCAGCGCGGCTATGACCAGGTGGTGCATGACGTCGCCCTGCAGAACCTGCCGGTGCGCTTTGCCATCGACCGGGCGGGCCTTGTGGGGGCGGATGGCGCCACCCATGCCGGGGCCTATGACATGGCCTACCTGTCGAACCTGCCGGGGTTCACCGTCATGGCCGCCGCCGACGAGGCCGAGCTGATGCACATGGTGGCCACCGCCGCCGCCCATGACGAAGGGCCCATCGCCTTTCGCTATCCCCGCGGCGCGGGCACCGGCGTCACACTGCCGGAACGGGGCGAGGTGCTGGAGATCGGGCGCGGCCGCGTGCTGGAAGAGGGCGAGGACATCGCGATCCTGTCCTGCGGGGCGCATCTGCCGCAATGCCGCGAGGCCGCCGCCGCCCTGCGCGAGGCGGGCCATACCGTCACCCTGGCCGATGCCCGTTTCGTCAAGCCGCTGGACAGCGACCTGCTGCGCCGTCTCGCGCTTGGCCACAGGGCGCTGGTGACGGTCGAACAGGGCGCCGAGGGCGGGTTCGGTTCCGTGGTGCTGCACGCGCTGGCCTGGATGGGGCTGCTGGACCGTGGTCTTGCGATCCGCACCGTCTGCCTGCCGGACAGGATCATCGAACAGGCCAGCCCGGACGAGATGTACGCAAACGCGGCCATGACCGCCGGCGACATCTTCGAGGTTGCCCAGGGGGCGCTTGGCACCCGTGCCAAGGTGACGCCGCTGGCACTGGCGCGCTGACCTGCGCCAAAGAAAACGCCGCGCCCCCGGGCAGGGGGCGCGGCGTTTTCCTGTTCAGTGTTGTGTCAGTCGGCGCTGGCCTCGTCCATCTCGGGTTCGGGCCCGACAGAGACCAGGTAGGCCCAGACGTTCGCCGCATCCTCGTCGCTGCGGGCGCGGAAGGTCATCTTGCCCCGGGCCGAGCTGTCGTCGAGGTAGTCCTTGAGGAAATCGGTGGCATTGCGGACGTAGGGCACGAAATGCTCTTCGTCCCAGGCCAGTCCCGCCTCTCCGGCGGCGACCATCGAGTCCGAGTAGTTGAAATCCTCGTAGGTGCCCGCCGTTCGTCCGGCGACGCCATAGAGGTTGGGGCCGACCTTGCCGCCCTTCTGGATCTCATCGCTCTCGGGCGAGACGATCATGTGGCAGGCGCGGCACTGGCGAAAGACCTTTTCCCCTTCCTCCGGATCGCCGGTCGCATGGCTTTCCGCAAGCACGGGGGTCGAGACCGCGCAGAAGGCGGCGGCTATGACAAGTGGTTTCATTCGTACTCCTCCCTTTCGAGTTACGTAGTGCGGATCTTCGGGGAATCGAGAACAGCCCTCACGCGACGGCATGCGCGATGGCGCATTGTTTCCACAATACGGTGAGGGCCTCGACCAGGTGGTCGAT
>NZ_JARAMO010000223.1:0-18066 GCF_028807275.1 Mameliella sp. AT18 | reverse complement strand
GGTGACGGCATGGGCCGCGCCTTTCCCGAATTGCAGATGGTCAGCTTTACCCTGCATGACATCAAGGCCTCGCCGATGGCACTGGCCGATGACAAGGGCAACACCTCGATCCTGAACGCGATCAGCAACCAATGGACCGAACGTCTTGCCCGCGCGCAGACGGTCGAGATGGGCGGTGCCGCGCTGGTGGCGCTCTATCCGATGACCGGGGCGCAGGCGAAACAAGGGCTGCTGCGCGGCACCCTGGGCCTGATCCGCGAACTGGGCGAGAGCATCGCCGCCGAACGGCAGGCCAACCGCCACCCGGGTGACGCGCTGATCCGCCGCTGCGGCGGGATACAGCTGTGTACGGCGCGCGTGGTGGACATCGAACGCCGCACCACCGGCGGTTTCGCTCGCGGACGGGCCGTTCTCAAGGGGCTGGATGACGATCAGGGCCGCAGCTTCACCCTGGATTTCCAGAACGAATTCCTGTGCCTCGAAGACGGAGAGGGCCAGCCGATGGCCCTGACGCCCGACCTGATCTGCGCACTGGATGCGGACGGGGGCCTGCCGGTCACCACCGAAAAGCTGCACTACGGCCTTGGCCTGCGGCTGATCGGACTGCCGGCGGATCCCCAGTGGCGCAGCGCGGGTGGGCTGGATCTCGTTGGTCCCGGCTACTTTGGCTACAGCCACGCCTTCGCACCACTCGAAACACTCAACCCAACAAATACCAACACCTGAACAGGAGGTCTCTGACATGAAAAACCTACTTGCAGCAACGGCGCTGGCCGCGCTGACCGCCCTTCCGGCGGCGGCCCAGGACGACAAGGTGGCGATCACCGTCAATGCCGTGCAGATCTTCGGCACGATCGACCCGGCCAAGATCAACGACTACACGGAATACATGGCCGCCGTGAACCTATACGACGCGCTGACCACCGTGGATGCGGCGGGCAACGTGATCCCGCAGCTTGCCGAAAGCTGGGACATCTCGGACGACAGCCTGACCTATACCTTCCACCTCAAGGACGGGGCGACCTTCTCCGACGGCACGCCGGTCGACGCGCAGGACATCCTCTATTCGATCCGCCGCCTGCTGGCGATCAACGAGGGTCCGTCCTACCTGTTCTCGGACCTGATCGACGCAGAGTCCGTGACCGCCCCCGATGACCGGACCGTGGTCATCACGCTCAACAAGGTCTATGCGCCCTTCATCTCGATCACCCCGCTGCTGCTGGCGGTGAACGAGGAAGCGGTCCAGACCAATAGCGACGACCCCTGGGGCGAGACTTTCCTCGCGGAGACCCCGGCCGGCGCCGGCCCCTACACCCTGTCCAGCTGGGACCGCGGCGCACAGATGACCCTGGCCCGCAACGAGGCCTATCACGGCGGCTGGCCCAACGCGCGCCCGATCGACGAAGTGCGCTTTGTCGTGACCCGCGACGAGGCCACCGTGCGCGCACTGGCACAACGCGGCGATCTGGGCATCTCCTCGCAGTACCAGTCGACCGAAACCTACGAGGGCATCGCCAAGCTTGACGACTACGTCACGCTGACCACGCCGACCGCGACCGGCCTCTACATCAAGCTGAACAACCAGGTTCCGCCGACCGATGACGTCCATGTGCGCCGTGCCATCGCGATGGCGATGGATTATGCCACCGTGCGCGAAGTGATCTATCCGGGGGCACCGCTGCGTGGGCCGCTGTCGGACATCTTTGCCGCCGCCGTGCCCGAAGACGCCGCAGAGCCGGTCTTTGACATCGCCGCGGCGCAGGCGGAACTGGCCAAGTCGAAATACGCGGGCCAGGGGCCGATTCAGCTGACCCATACCTATGTGTCCAAGACCGCCTTCGAGGAAGAAATCGCGCTGCTGCTGAAATCGACGCTGGACATGATCGGCTTTGAAGTGACCATTCAGCCGGAACCCTGGAACCGGATCACGGATCTGGCCACCTCGGTCGAGACCACGCCGCATACCACACAGGTGTTCTACGGGCCGACCTACCCCTCCCCGGACTCGGTTTTCTACGTCCAATACGCCTCTAGCGCCGCCGGCAACTGGGCCAGCATGGACTGGGTGCAGGACCCCGAGATCGACCGCTTGATCGAGGTGTCGCGCGCGGAAACCGACACCGCCAAGCGCAACGGCATCTACCAGGACATCTACCGCAAGCTGGTGGACGACCAGCGCTCTGTCTGGCTGCTGGCACAAGAGCGCCGCTTTTCCGTTCACAAGTGCCTGAAGGGCTATGAATGGGTGCCGATGCAGAGCTGGGACTTCGACTTTTCGCGGATGAGCTGGTCCTGCGAGTGATCCCCAAGGTCTGCCCGGTCGCCAGTGAAATGCGTGACCGGGCAGAGCCGTGACACGGCATCCGCCCCAGGGCCGAAGCCTGTGAGATCCGGTCGGCGCGAATGGCCCTTTCGCTAACAAGCGCCGCCCGGCCCCGGTCGCTGCTGCTAAGCCCCCCGCCGTGGCAAGGGGCCGCCAATGGGCAGCGACTCTGGGCCTCTTCAGACCGTCAGGACGATCTTCCCGATATGTGCGCCTTTGTCCATCCGGGCATGTGCCGCCCGAACGTCATGCAATGCGAAGGTCGAATCGATCACCGGAATCGCCTTCCTGTCACGCAGCAGTGGCAAGACATGCTGTTCAAGTTCCGCGGCCAGTTCGGCCTTCATGCTCACCGGTCGGGCCCGCAGCGTCGATCCGATCAGCGCCAGACGTTTGACCAGGATGGGGCGCAGGTCGAACGAACCTTTCGATCCGCTGAGAAAGGCGATCTGTGCGATCCGGCCATCAACCGCCACCGCGTCGAAGTTCCTTTGCAGGTAGTCCGCCCCGACCATGTCCAAAACGACATCGGCGCCCCGGCCTTCCGTCGCCTCCAGCGTTGCCGCGACAAAGTCCTCGGTCTTGTAAATGACCACGCGATCGGCGCCCAGGCCGACCGCCGCCTGCGCCTTTTCAGCAGACCCAACGGTTGTGATGACCTTGGCGGAAAAACACTTGGCAAGCTGGATCGCCGTGGTACCGATGCCCGAGGTTCCGCCGTGGATGAGTACCGTTTCCCCCGCGGCAAGACCGGCGCGTTCGAACAGGTTACTCCAGACGGTGAAATAGGTCTCGGGAAAGGCCGCGGCTTCGACCATCGAGATGCCGTCGGGAACCGGCAGGGCGTTTGTCTGATCCACGATCGCGAATTCAGCATAGCCGCCGCCCGCCACCAGGGCCATGACCCGGTCGCCGGGCTGAAAGCGGGTCACATTTGCACCGGTACTTTCCACAATCCCGGCCAGTTCAAGGCCCAGCACGTCCGAGGCCCCCGGCGGCGGCGGATAATTTCCCTGGCGCTGAACGACATCGGGTCGGTTGACGCCCGCCGCCGCGACTTTGACACGGATTTCGGTCGGCCCCGGTTCGGGGGTTGGGCGATCGACGAGGTCGAGAATCTCCGGCCCGCCTGCCCCGGATGCGACAACTGCTTTCATGATAAGTCCTTCCTTGGCCTGACATACTTTTCTAACTACTTGAAATCAATGCGAAAATTTCCCATTTCGGCTCGCGATAGCGACCGTTTTGACGCCCTCCGCTGCCCGACATGCCGCGTTTTTCCGCAATAATCTCTTGCGACGAACTATCTTGATATGATAGGTGTGTCAAATAATGATAAATTGCGCTGACCAGGATCGCCCCATGCTGAAGAAAACCGACGACGTCAATTTCTCACTGTCCGCCTATCGCAGAATGTCCCTGATCCGGGGGATCGAGCGTCTCTGCCGGGAGTTCAGCTCCGGCAAAACCCCGGTGGCGATCGGGTCGATCCACCTCTGCGCCGGGCAAGAGGCGATTCCGGTCGGAACCGCCGAAGCTTTGCATCCCGAAGACCGTATCTCGGCAACCTATCGCGGCCACGGCTGGGCGTTGGAAGCCGGCATCCCCGCGTTCGAGGTGCTAAGCGAGATCGCCCACAAGGGAACGGGCATCAACGGCGGCCGGGCCGGTTCCGCCATGATGATCGCGCCAGAGCATCGTTTCATCGGCGAAAACTCTATCGTCGGGGCCGGTTACCCGATCGCCGCGGGCGTGGCGATGGCGCAGAAAATCCAGGGAACGGGCGGCATCTCGGTCGTGAGTATTGGTGATGGCGCGATGAATCAGGGCGCCGTGCACGAGGCGATGACCTTCGCGGCGCTCAACAAGCTGCCGGTGCTCTTCATCTGCGAAAACAACGGTTGGGCGGAAATGACCCGCTCCGACACCGTTTCACCAATGCCGCGCCAAGCACAACGCGCGCGGGCCTATGGCATGCGCTCCGCCACGGTCGAGGGCAACGACCCTATCGCTGTCCGGGACAGCGTCGCCTCCGCCCGCACCTATATCCTTGAGAAAGACGCGCCGGTATTCCTCGAATTCAACACGGTCCGGCTATGGGGGCATTACAACAAGGACCTGCAGCACTATCGCCCGCGGTCCGATGTCCGCGAGGCCGAAACCCGCGATCCGCTCGTCGCGCTCCGTACCCGGCTGGTGCAGGAGGGCACGATCTCCGAGGCCGAGCTGAGCCAGATCGACCAGGACCTGGAAAACGAGCTGGAACAACTGCGGACCGAGGTCATCGCCGCGCCCGAACCCGATCCGGCCACGGCGATGGATCACATCATCGGTGCTGCCCCCTCCCCGGTTGCTGCAGTCGCCGGCAGCGATGAGCCCAGCGAAACCACCTACGGCAAGGCCGTCGCTGCCGCGTTGCAGGCCGAACTCAACGCACGGCCCGAATTGCTGGTCTACGGCGAGGATGTCGGCGTCGGCGGCGGCATCTTCGGGTGCACCCGCAACCTGCAAAAGGAATTCGGCGCGACGCGGGTTTTCGACACCCCGATCTCCGAAAGCGCGATCCTCGGCTCGGCACTGGGCGCGGCGATGATGGGCCAGCGCCCGGTTGTCGAGATCATGTGGGCAGATTTCATGTTGGTCGCCCTCGACCAGATCATCAATCAGATGGCCAACCTGCGCTACCTCACCCGCGGCACCTGCACAGCACCACTGGTGGTGAGGATGCAGCAAGGGGTCACGCCGGGCTCTTGCGCGCAGCACAGCCAGAGCCTGGAAGCCCTGTTGTTCCATACCCCCGGTCTGCGCATCGGCCTGCCATCGACCGCACAGGATGCGCATGACATGCTGCGCGCGGCCATCGCATGCGACGACCCCACCATCATCATCGAATCCCGGGCGTTCTACCAACGCCAGGAAACCGTCGATTTCTCCGCCCCGGTGCAGCCCATTGGCGGCCTGCGGACGCGGCGCACGGGCAAGGACATCGCGCTGGTCAGCTGGAGCACCGGAATGCCTGTTGTCGAACTGGCCGCCGAACTGCTGGCCGACTCCGGCGTAGAGGCCTCGGTGATTGACCTGCGTTGGCTGTCGCCCCTGCCCGAGGCCGCGCTGATCAAAGAAATCCGCAAGGCCGGCAATGCGGCCTTCGTGATGCATGAAGCCAACCAGACCGGCGGCGTCGGCGCCGAGCTTCTGTGCCGCCTGCGCGAAGCCGGGATCGAAAATCTCGGACGCTTGGGAACCCCCGACATGCGGATGCCGGCTTCTCCGGTTCTCCAACGGCAGGTTTTGCCGAATGCGGAAACCGTGGCTGCGCGCGTGCTGACCCAACTGGGAAAGGAATGATCCATGAGCATCGCCATCGATCTGACGGGCCGTCGCGCGATTGTCTGCGCCTCAAGCAGCGGCCTCGGGCGTGGATGCGCCGAGGCCCTTGCAAGGGCCGGCGCGTCGGTTGTCCTGAACGGTCGCGACGAGACACGCCTCAAACAGACGGCGATTGACCTGGTCTCGGCCGAAACTGGCGTGGATGTAATTCCAGTCGCCGGAGACATCACGGATCCCGACACCCAGGAAAGACTGCTGGAGGCCTGCCCGGAGCCGGACATTCTGGTGAACAACAACGGCGGCCCGCCGATCGGCGATTTCCGGACGCTCGACCGAGCCGACATGGTAGCGGGCTTGAGGGCCAACATGCTGGCGCCGATCGAGATGATCCAACGCGTGATCGACGGCATGGCCACGCGCCGGTTCGGGCGCATCGTCAACATCACCTCGGTCACGGTGAAGATGCCTATATCGGGCCTTGACCTGTCCAGTGGCGCCCGCGCCGGGCTGACATCCTTCTTGGCGGGCATCGCGCGCGATGTGGCCGGGGACAATGTCACCATCAATCAGTTGATGCCCGGCTACTTCGACACCGAACGTTCACGCGGGGGGCTGCGTGCCCGCGCCGAACGCCTTGGGCGCCCGATCGAGGAGCTCGCGGCCGAACGCCTTGCGACCATTCCCGCCGGGCGCCTGGGGGCGCCCGCCGAATTCGGCCACGCCTGCGCTTTCCTGTGCAGCCCGCAGGCCGGCTTCATTACTGGTCAGAACCTGCTGATGGACGGGGGGATGTTCCGCAGCGCGTTCTGAGAACGACTTGAACCCTGATCTGGAGGAGAAACCATGACACTAACAAGACGACAATTCGCGGGCACGGGCCTCGCCCTTGCCGCGACACCCTTCCTGGGCAGCGGGCCGCTCCTGGCCCAGGGCAACCGCACCAAGCTGACCTATGCGACGCTCAAGACCGGCGTCAGTGTCATCATCAACGAGAACCTGAAGGCGAAGCGACCCGACCTGGACAACGGTCTGGAGATCGACATCACCAATGAATACACCTCGGTGTCGAGCTACTACAGCGACTTTATTTCCGGCACTTTCGAGCTGGGGATCGGTGCCTGGGACACCTACCTGCGCATGCACCGCAAATCCGTGCCCGCGAAGATGGCGACGACCTTCACCACCGGCGACATGATCAACATCGTCAGCCGTCAGGACGGACCGTCGAGCGTCGAAGGGCTGCACGGCAAGTCCCTGTCCGGCATCGCCGCCTCGGGCGCCTTCAACATGTGCAAGTCGGCGATCGCGAACATTTACGGCATGAAACTCGGCAAGGACGTCGTGGTCCAGAACGTGCCCAGCCCGGCCCAGGCGATGACGCTGCTGATGGCCCAGAACGTCGACGCGGCCTTGTCGTGGGAGCCGAATGTCTCTGCCGCGATGGCGAAAATCGACACTATGCGCCCGATCTTCAACCTTGGCGACGAATACCATGCCGCCACTGGCAAGGTCCTGCCCTATTTCGGCTGCGCCGTGCGCGATGAGGCCATCGAACGGGACGGCGACATCGCGGGCAAGGTCCACGCGACCTTTGCCCAGCTGATGGATCAGATCAATGCTGACCCGATGGAGGCGTTCACAATTGCCGCGCCGCACCTGAACCTCGATCCCGAGGTGCTCATGGGCGCGCATGAGGCCGGGCGGCTCAAGTTCGAGTCCTATTCGATGCTCGCAGATACGGGCCGCGACCTGATCCGGCAGGCGCAGGCCTTCATCGACAAGGACGGTGCAGAAATCCAAGACGGTTTCTTCGCTTCCTGATGGCATCCGTGCCAGGGCCGCAACCCGTTCGCGCGGGTTGTGGTCCGGCCAAACATAGGGTGGACCAATGTCATCCAACGACACCACAATGACCCGCACCACTGCGTCCGTCTTCAATTTCAGCAGTCTGATCAAGCGTGACCGTTTTGCCGGCCTCATCGTGATCCTGCTGATCATCGCGGCCCTGCAGGTCGCCAGCCTGTTCGCGCCCGACTATATCGCGCCGCCGCCACTGCTGATCGCTGAAAAGCTCTGGACACAGATCCTTCCCCTCTGGGACGAAATCCTCGTCACCCTTATCCGGCTTCTCGTGGCCCTGGTTTTTGCCATGGTCGTCGGCACGGTGCTTGGCGTCGTCATGGGCATGCTGCCCGGACTGCGCCCCTACATCCGTTCGCTGGTGGTCATCGACACCGGCATCCCGGCGCTGTCCTGGATGCTACTCGCGGTCTTCTGGTTCAAGGAACCGGAAATCCGGATCTTCTTCATCATGTCGGTGATCCTGATCCCCTTCTACGCGCTTAACGTCTTTGACGGCATTCGCGCGCTGCCGAAAGAATGGCTGGAAATGTGCGAAAGCTTCCGGCCCAGCCGCTGGCAGGTGCTGCGCTACCTGATCCTGCCGCATATCGTGGCCTATGTTTTCACCACCACGCGGTCGGTGATCGGCTATGCGACGCGGATGGTGATCTTTGCCGAACTGATTGCGTCGGCGGTCGGGATCGGCGCCCAGATGGGGCTGGCGCAGGCCAATTTCGACATTGCCGCCGTCTTTGCCTGGACGCTGCTTCTGGTGGTTCTCAACATCCTGTCCCAATCCCTGGTCGCGGTCCTTGAAAAGCGCGTCCTCAGCTACAGACCCGAAGTCGAGGTACGGTGATGAACATGCATGCAGATTTTTCGCCGGTCGAAACCCAGGAACCGGCCATCCTGATCGATCAGGTCAACAAGCAGTTCGGCGCCGTCACAGCCATCGAGAACCTGTCCTTTCACGTCAACCGCGGCGAGATCGTCTCGTTCCTGGGGCGCACTGGGGCGGGCAAGAGCACCGCGCTGAACCTGATCATGGGCAACATGAGCCCGACCAGCGGGCGCGTGCGGGTGATGGGCATGGATCCCAACAAGGATTTCCGCAAGCTGCGGCGCACGATCTCGGTCGGGTTCCAAACCGACCGGCTGCTGCCCTGGCGCACCGCGATCGAGAACGTGGAACTGGGCCTGCAGATCCTGCACTACCACAAGGCGGAAATCCGGGAAAAGGCCCGGGAATGGCTGGCGCGCGTCAATCTGGCGGATGCCGCGGATCTCTATCCGCATGAACTGTCGGGCGGCATGCGACAGCGGGTCAGCCTGGCCCGGGCGCTGGCCATCGACCCGGAAATCCTGCTGCTGGACGAATGTTTCAGCCAGCTGGACCACGTCACATCGCAGACCCTGCGCTCGGATGTCAGCGCGGTGATCCGTGAATACCGCAAGACCTGCCTGTTCATCACGCACCGCATCGACGACGCCATCGAGATGGCGGACCGCATTCTTGTCTTGGGGGCGCCCGCGCGCCTTCTGCTGGAGGTCAGCCCGACGCCGGAGGACCGGACGGATCGCGACAAGTTCCAGCTGTTGCACGACAAGATCGCCGACGCGCTCGGCGTGGATTCCTGACACGGACCCGAGGAGGAGACCGACATGTTGACCGCAGAGAAAAACGCCATCCTGACCGAAACCGGCCCCGACCGCCCGATGGGCCAGCTGTTCCGCTTTTTCTGGCAGCCCGCCTTACTGTCGCGCGAATTGCCCGAACCGGATTGCCCGCCGCGGCGGGTCAAGATCCTGGACACCGACATGGTCGCGATCCGCGATAGCGACGGGCGTGCCCAGTTGATCACCCCGACCTGCCCGCACCGCGGCGCCAACCTGTTCTTCGGGCGCGTGGAAGAAGGCGGCATTCGCTGCGCCTACCACGGCTGGAAATTCGATGTCGATGGCAACTGCCTTGATATTCCCACACTGCCCGATAACGGCCAGCGCGAGAAGATGTGCAAGAAGATCAAGCTGAAGATCTATCCGACACGCGAAGCCGGCGGGCTGGTCTGGGTCTATCTCGGACCCGAGGAACTGATGCCCGAGATGCCCCAGTTCGACTTTCTCGACATGCCCGATGACCAGGTCTACGTCTCGAAGAAATACCAATTTTCCAACTGGGCGCAGGCCTGCGAAGGCGCGCTGGACACCGCGCATTTCTCGTTCCTGCACATGCCGCTGGTCGGCGGCAAGATCAATTTCGGCAAAGATGCTTTCGTGGCCGAATCCTCGGCCGACGAACGGCGCATCGGCTGGATCCGAAACGACGGAGCGCCGCGCTTCTCGATCACCAAGCACGAGGCCGGGCTGGTCATCGGAGGGGCTCGCTACGCCGATGAGGGCGACACCTACTGGCGCATCAGCCAGTTCCTGATGCCCAACCACGGGCTCGCCCCAAACGCGTTTCCGGGCGAAAACATGCACGGTCAGTGCTGGGTACCAATCGATGACGAAACCTGCTGGATCTTCAACTACACTTGGAACCCGGACCGGAAGCTGGGCGAGGACGAGGTCGAGCGGTTCCGGAACGGCGCGTCGATCCACGCGGCGACGGACGAGAACTATGTACCGCTCCGCAACATCACTAATGATTTCCTGATCGACCGCGAGGATCAGAAAACGCGGACCTATACCGGCATCAAGGGCGTGTCGGAACAGGATGCTGCCATTCAGGAAAGCATGGGGCCGATCGTCGACCGGACCAAGGAGCATCTCAACTCCTCCGACCTGGGGGTGGTGCAGTTCCGCCGCTACATCCTCGACGCGGCCAAGGCGCTCGACAACGAAGGGCTACTGCCCACCGCCCATTCGCATCCGCAAAACTACCGACTGCGGTCAGGCAGCCATGTCTGCAGCGACACCATCCCCTTCGACGACGTGATGGTGGAACGGTTCGGCCATAAGCTCGGTCTTGCCCCCGCCGCAGCACAGGACCAGGCAAAGGCGGCCGAGGTTGGTGCAGAATGACCGGACCTGTCAGCACAGTCCCGAATGATAGCAGCTTCCGGCGGCGACTTGCCGCCGGAGAGCCGGTGCTGGGGGTCTTCAACTGCCTCCCGGCTTTCCAAGTGTCCGAGATCCTCAGCCATTCGTCTATGGACTACATCGTCATAGAGGCAGAGCATGGCGCGACCGCCCTGCCCGCGATGCATGCGCAGGTGGCCGCCATCGCCGAGCGCAAGCCGGTCGTCGTCCGGGTCGCCTCGGACGAACCCGGAGTGATCAAGCCGATCCTCGATCTGGGCGTGACCGGGATCATGGTTCCCGACGTACGCAGTGCGGACGCCGCCCGCGACATCGTGCGCCAGACCCGTTTCGCCCCCGAGGGCACGCGTGGGATCGGTGGCAGCATCCGGGCGTCGCGCTATGGCATGGACAAGGGCTATTTCCGCGACGGTCCCGCCGAGCCGATCACCGTGATCCTCCAGATCGAAAGCCGCGAAGGCCTCGACAACATCGCCGAGATCGCCGTGGTCGATGGTGTCGATGCAGTTTTCTTCGGGCCGATGGATCTTTCGGCCCAGCTTGGCCACCGCGGCCGGCCCGATGCGCCCGAAGTGGCACAGGCCATGGACGTGGCAATCCGACAGCTCGCCGGGACGGCGTGTGTCGCCGGCTGCCTCTGCCCGCCCGCCAAGGTCGGACATTGGCGCGACAAGGGCATAAGCCTGTTTCTGCTGGGCTCCGACATCGGCGCCCTGACCGCCTCGGTCGAGGCCATGGCCAGCAGTGTGACACGACCGGACAAGGAGGACGCGGCATGACGCAGGCGATGCAACTCGAAGCTCAGAAACTGTTGACCGAAGTTTACCAGGCCATCGACGAAGGCCGGTATTCCGACGCGGCAAAGCGATTTGCCGCGTCCGGCGAATGGCATCGCAAGGGCGAGGTCCTGGTGGGGCCGAAGCAGGTCGAGACCGCCTACGAGGGCCGCAGCCCGACCCTGCGCACCCGCCATATCCTCAGCAACATCCTTATCGACGAGACTCTGGACGGGGCGCGTTTCAACCTGTGCATCACGCTCTACGCGGGACAGTCGGAAACGGACGAGGTGCCGACGGTTCCTGGACCGGCGATGGTCCTGACCTCGCACGGTCAATTGACCCGCAGCGGCGGGCTTCTGAAGATCGCGCAAAAACACACTGTCCGGCAATTCGTCGTACAATCAGCCGGCGCATAAGGGGCAATTCATGAAGGGAACTCTGGATGTTCTGGTCGAAGCGATCGACCGAGAAACCCCCGAAATCATCAGCATCACCCTAGCCCCGGCCAATGGCGGTGCCCTGCCACCGTTCGATTGCGGATCACATATCGATCTGCACCTTTCCAACGGGTTGATCCGTCAATATTCGCTCTGGGGCTCCCCCGAAGACGGGGATCGCTACAGGATTGCGGTGAAGAAAGAGGCAAACTCTCGCGGCGGGTCACGCCATGTGCATGAAGCCCTGTCCGTGGGCGACATCCTGCCGATATCGTATCCGCGCAACAATTTCCCCATGACGCCCGGGCCCGAGCGGGTCGTCCTGCTGGCCGGCGGTGTCGGGATTACCCCGATCCTGCCGATGGCCGAAGAGCTGGAGCGCAATGACACAGACTACGAGCTGCACTATTTCACCCGCTCCCCCGAGTTGACGGCCTTTGCTGATCACATTGCAAGTTCGCCGATCGCCGGAAGGACTTCGCATCACTTCGGCCTGGCCCCTCAAGAGGTTCAGCGCGAAATGGCGCGGATCCTTGCGCCCTATCGCCCGGGATCGCATCTTTACCTGTGCGGGCCGGGCCCGTTCATCGAGTTGGTCGTGGCGGAGGCGGGCAGGAACTGGCCAAGGGATGCTGTGCATCTTGAATACTTCAGCGCCGCGCCGCCCGCGTCGACAGGCGGGCAAGAGGGCTTCGAGGTGTATCTCGCAAAGGCTGGCCAGAGCTTTGATGTGCCAGCCGACATGAGCATCGCCGAGGTCCTGCTGGAGAATGGTATCGGCATTGAACTGTCCTGCGAACAGGGCATCTGCGGGACCTGTCTCACGCGCGTTGTAGACGGTATACCTGACCATCAGGACATGTTCCTTTCGGAAGAGGAACATGCACAAAACGATCAGATGACGCTCTGCGTCTCGCGTTGCAAGGGAAACAGGCTGGTGCTGGACATATGAACAACGATATCAGCGAAGATACCGACGAACCGCTCGTGGGGATGCCAGCCAAGGACGGCAAGGATCAGCCCGCCGCGGTCAAGCCTCGGGTGCAATCCGTCGCGAGGGCCGCAAAGATCCTGTTTTGCGTCGCGGAAAGCGAAGCCGGGATGAGCGCGGCGGAAATCCGCGAAGCCACGGGCCTGCCGACCCAGGCGACCTATCACCTGTTGCAGACATTGCAGGCGATTTCCCTGCTGCGCCGAGGCAGCGACAATAGCTACGTTCTGGGGTTGCGCGTCGGTGACCTGATCGACGGGTTCCGCAATCATTTCTCCTGCCCGGACGAATTGCGCGGGATCGTCAAACGGGTGGCGGACAAGACCGGCGAAACCAGCTATGCCTCCGGTTGGTATGACGGTGACCTTGTCTCCCTGTCGGTCGAGACCGGTACCAATCCCATTCACGCCTCCACCGGACAGAAGCACCTGGGCGGTTTCACGCACGCCAGGGCGTCGGGCAAGCTGTTGCTTGCTCTCTCGGACAAAGCAGCGCAGGACGCCTTTTTCAGGAGCAGCGACCTGAAGCCCTTGACCGAGAACACGCTCACGACCCAAGAGCAACTGCTCGCCGATTTCGATGAAATTCGGCAGGTGGGGTATGCCCTTGATCGCGAGGAATACGCACTGGGGCTGACGTGCCTGGCCGTGCCGATCCGCCTTGCCGGAGACACCTATGCGCTTTGCGTTTCCGGCCCGACGGCCCGCATGAAAAGGGATTTTAAGAAAATTCTGCAGATCGTCGACAATGAGGTCTCCCAGTATCGGTAGGTGGCCTTGAGTGTTTGATTTCAGCAACCACCGGACAGATTAGGGGGGGCTGAACGGCGCTAGGGATCGCCAACTTATCCAGCACTGAGGGCAAAAGACCTGTCCGGGTTCAATCACACGGTCATTTCGAGGACATGGCCTGTGAACCGGCGCTTTGAGCATCTCGTGGCAGAGCTGAACCATGTCGTGCATGGCAAGCGTTCCGAGCGGATCCTGGAAGGCTTCGATGGCATCCTGCAGTTGGACGGCTCCGGCTACGACCGGCTGGCGCGCCCTTGCCGCAATGGTGGCGCGCCGATCACGGTCGCGCATTGTTGGGGACACGCCGGGCGCAAGCTCAAGGAGGTCTTCGACCGCGACGGTTCCGAGATCGCGGCAGAAGGCCTGCGCCGGATCTCCGAACTCTACCGCATCGAGACCGATATCCGAGGCATGGGCCCCGGTCAGCGCCTGTCTGCCCGCCTGGCCCACAGCGCACCTATCGTCGCGGAGTTCGGCGACTGGCTGCAATCGCAACGCCTGCGGGTCTCTGCCAAGTCGCGCCTTGGCCGGAATCTGACCTACATCCATTGCCAGTGGGGCGGCCTGCAGACCTTCCTCCACGACGGCCGCGTCGAGATCGCCCCCAACGCAGTCGAGAACATGATCCGCCCCATCGCGCTGATCCGAACGAAAGCACTCTCCGCCGGATACGACAATGGCGGTCGAACCTTGGCTCGCATCGCTTCCTTGAGCGCAACCGCGAAAATCAACTGATGCGAACCCTTCGCCTATCTGAAAGCGCCCCTCGAAGCCATTGCCGCCGGTCATCCCGCCTGCAGAATTGACGCGCTACTTTCCTGCAACTTCACCCCGTCAAGCTGAACACGTGTGAGGCAGAGACACCGCCATGACGTCTCCCCTGCCCTCTCCACCCAAATAGTCGCCGCAAAAACCACAAGGGGCGCACATGCTGACAGGCACCATCCGCAACCAGGTTGATCAGATCTGGAACGCCTTCTGGTCCGTCGAGGTTTCCAAATCGCTATGCTCAACGGCGAGATCGTTTACAGCCCGCGAAAGGCGCAAATCCTGATCGAACAATGGAGGAAACAATACAACACCAAGCGACCTCACAGCGTTCTGGGCTAGCGCCCGCCGGTCCCGGACATGATTTCCCCCAATGCACCAAAGGCCGACCATAAATTGACACTCGACGCGGACCAACCAAGTGAGGCCAATCTATCCGAAATTGCGCCCTCGCCGAGATGCACAACCACAAAATGCACTTTGAGGTGCCCCTAGATTTGTAGACGCTTTGCCCCCTTACTTTGAGCCGAGGAGGCGACCATGGGGACAAGCAACTACAGCGACGAGTTCAAGCGCGATGCGGTGCATCAGATAACCGTGCGCGGGTATCCTGTGCGGGAGGTGTCCCACCGTTTGGGCGTCAGCACGTATTCTCTCTACAAGTGGCTGAAGCTGTTCGAGGAACCTGTTGCGAAGCCCGGCATCGACCATGAGGCCGAGAACCGGCGCCTGAAGCGCGAACTGGCTCGGGTGACCGAGGAATGCGACATCCTAAAAAAGGCAACGGCGTACTTCGCGCGCGAGTCCCAATGAAGTACGCCTTCATCCGGGCGCATCGTGGGGAGTTCGGCGTCCGGGCCATGTGCCGGGTGCTACGGGTCCACTTCTCCGGCTTCTATGCACGGCTCAAGGAGCCACTGAGCCATCGCGCGCGGGAAGATGCGCGGCAGACCGAACTGATCAGGCAGGCCTGGGCAGAGAGTGGCAAGGTCTACGGCTATCGCAAGCTGACCGACGATCTGCGCGACCAGGGGGAACGGATCTCGGAGAACCGCGTGGCACGATTGGCGTCACTGGCTGGGATCGCCGCGCAGGTCGGCTACAAGCGTCGTCCCGGCCGATATGGCGGCAAGCCCGCGGTCGTTGCCGAGAACAGGCGAGCAACGGTTCGAGGGTAAGCGCCCGATAGCTACCGCAGTGGCTGGCCTTTGACGCGGGCGATGATGTCTGGCTCGCCGACGAAGTCCTCAAGGAAGCGGTGCCATTCCTCAACAGAGACCCGGGCTGACAGGAGCATGTCGCGGAGTTCGTCGATGCCTTGGTCCGTCAGAGCGGTAAGGTATTCTTCGCGACCGGTCTGGACGCTGACAATGCTGCCGTAGGATAGGTTGTCGTCGGTGCTGACGATGGCCTCGAGAAGATCCGGGTCTTCTCCGAGCACGCTGGCGACATGACTGATCGCGCAGACATAGGTCGTGGCAGCCATCAGGCCGCCGTGCTATGCGTCTGCCCAGCCGGCCTCCATTGCCAAGGCAGCAGTTCGTCGAGCCGGTTGATCTTGTGATCGTGGATGCGGTCGAGGACATCAGCAAGCCACGCTTGCGGGTCCAGCCTGCTCATTTTCGCCGTCTCGATCAGGGTCATGGCCCGGGCGAGGGTCTCCCCGCCGCTGTCGGAGCCAGCGAAGAGCCAGTTGCGGAGGCCAACGCCAATCGGGCGCATGGCGCGCTCGGCCGGGTTGTTATCGATCCCGATGCGACCATCCTCGAGGAACAGTTCGAATGAGGGCCAGCGGGAGAGCCCGTAGCGGAAGGCCTTCGCGAGATCGCCCTTGCCCGGGATGCGCGCCAGCTGGGCCTCGGCCCATGCCTTAAAGGCGTCGACCTGGGGGCGGGAGTGCTGCTCCCGTGCGGCCTTGCGCAGGTCGGCGGGTTGGCCGGCGATCCTCCGTTCGACATCGTAGAGCTTCCCGATCCGGTCGAGCGCCTCCCGCGCGATCTCGGACGTCGTGGCCTCCCAGACATCGTGGAAGTCACGCCGCAGATGTGCCCAGCAGGCCGCCTCACGGAACTGGCTGCTGCCGTCCGCGCGGCGCTCGTAGAGCTGGCCAAAGCCTGCATAGGCGTCCGCCTGAAGGATACCGCTGCTGTTTTGCAGGTGCTGACGCGGATGCTTGCCTTTCCGATCCGGCGAGAAGCGGTAGACCACGCCTGGCGGCGCAGTGCCGGCCCAGGGCCTCTGGTCGGAGACATAGGCCCAGACCCGCCCCTGCTTGACCCCCTTGCCGAGGCCGCGGTCGCGACGGGAGCGGTCCAGGACGCGGATTGGCGTGTCGTCCGCATGCAGCACGGGCGCCGCCATGACTTTGGCCTCGATCCTCTCGATGATCGGCGCGAGCACCTTCATCGCCCGGCCGCACCAGTCCAGCAATGTGCTGTCGGGCACGTCCGCACCCATGCGCGCGTAGATCTTGTTGAGGCGATAGAGCGGGACATGGTCATCGAACTTGGAGACCAGCACATGCGCCAACAGGCCCGGTCCGGCCATGCTGCCCGGAATCGGGCGGCTTGGCGCCGCGGGCTGCACCATCCTCTCGCAGCGGCGGGAGGTCCGGCATCCGCTTCGCCAGCCGGTTCATTGCGCTGTTCGGCGACAGCTATCAGCAGGTCTTCCAGCGCCAGCTCGAGCTGGGCGATCTCCCATTCGATCTTCTCCGAGGACTTGCCGAAGGCCTGTTTCTGCAACTTGGCGATCCGCAGGCGCAGCGCCTGGACCAGCTGTTCGTGGGCCTGAAGCGTAGCCCTCATGCGCGCATTCTCCGTCTGAAGCGCGACGATCATCGCCTTCAGAACGGTGGGGTCATCGGTGAGAATGTCGACGTCTTCGGACATGCCGACAGATACCACGCCGTGTCGTCAAGAACCAATAAAACAAGGGGAATCAGAGTGATTAATCACCCCACCCGTGCCGGCGGCGCACCCCAGTCCGGACGCCGCCAGTCGATCCCTTCCCAGAGCATGGCTAGCTGTGCCGAGGTCAGTCGAGCGATACCAGCCTCGGTGTTGGGTCAGGGGAAACGCCCGCGCTCGAGCACCTTGTAATAGAGGCAGAAGCCCTGGCCATCCCAGTAAAGCAGCTTCAGCCGGTCACCTTTGCGCCCACGGAACGCAAAGACCGCGCCGCTCGCGGGCTTCTGGCGCAGGACATCCTGGGCCATAGTCGACAGCCCCGCGATGCCCTTCCTCATGTCGGTGGCGCCGCAGGCCAGATAGACCCGGCCCCCTGTGCCCGGCCCGATCAAGCCGCGTCCACCGCCCGGATCAACGGAGTCAGCGCCTCTTCATCGATGCCGCTGTCGAACCTAAGGCAGCGACCGTTGCTCAGCCGCAGCTCGACCGGAACTGACCGAGACGGCGCGGGGGCGCTTCGTGGCTCCGGGCACGACCCGAAATCCACCGGCAGGAAAACGGCACCGCGATCCGGCGACCATAGGCCCTTCTTCTTCAGATCCCGCCGCCAGCCGTAGATCTGGGAGCGTGTGATCTCGTGGCGCTGCGCCACCTGCGTCACCGAGGCACCGCCGAGGCCGACTTCCGACAAGATCTCCAGCTTCTCGTCTTCACTCCATCGCCGGCGCCGTTCGACACCCAGAACCTCGCCCAGCATGGCTCCTCCGAATAAGACACGTCGTTAAGCACGTCGTTATGCACGTGGGCGCGGTCTTCGGCCTCGACATCCTCGAAATCCGGCAATTGGCCGAGGT
>NZ_JARAMO010000222.1:0-15829 GCF_028807275.1 Mameliella sp. AT18 | reverse complement strand
AAGGCCTGCAGGACATGGCTTTCGATCGGAAGCCGCATCCCGGCCTTCTCCATCAGCCGCGAGGAGGAGCCCGCGACACAGGAAGCGACCTTGCCCGCGCCGATGAAACCGCGCGAGGTCTCGACACCCTTGCAGGTGCCATTCTCGATCCGGAAGCCGGTGACTTCACAGTTCTGGATGATGTCGACGCCGCGCCGGTCGGCAGCGCGGGCATAGCCCCAGGCCACCGCGTCGTGGCGGACCGTGCCGCCGCGATGCTGGGCCAGCCCGCCCTTGATCGGGAAACGGGCGTTGTTCACGTTCAGAAAGGGGTAACGCTCGACGATCTGGGCTGTGCTCAGCAGTTCGGCGTCCGCGCCGTTCAGGATCATCGCGTTACCGCGCCGGATGAAGGCATCGCGCTGGGCGTCCGAATGGATCAGGTTCAGGATGCCGCGCTGGCTGACCATCGCGTTGTAGTTCAGGTCCTGCTCCAGCCCTTCCCAAAGCTTCAGAGAGAACTCGTAGAAGGGCTCGTTGCCGTCCAGCAGGTAGTTGGAGCGGATGATCGTGGTGTTCCGGCCCACGTTGCCACCGCCGATCCAGCCCTTTTCAAGCACCGCGATGCGAGCCTGCTTGAACTCCTTGGCGAGATAGTAGGCCGTGGCGAGGCCATGCCCGCCGCCGCCGATGATGACGTAGTCATATTGCGCCTTTGGCGTGGCATCGCGCCAGGCCGGACCCCAGCCGCGATGGCCGGTGAGCGCTTCCTTGATGACCTTGAACCCTGAGTAGTGCATAGATTCGGACTCCTTTGGTCCATCTTCCGTCATAGTTAGCTGGGAGTCGCTGCCCCGATCAGACGAAAATGGGCACAAATCGGACATGGGGCATCAAATCTGTCGCCGATGGTTGCATAAGACGCAATCCTTGTTGGGAAAATAATTTTCCCCAAGGTGCATTTTGGGCCAAAAGAGCTTTTGAAATGTGCATCCGGCGCCCTGCGGAGGTGTCACGGGCGTTCCTGACAGGGGAGGGGCGGTATATCGGACATGAAAATGCCGGGAACACGCAGGGCATGGCCCGTTGTGATCCCGGCGCAGGGGCTGCGGTTCGTCGCGACGGGAGCGAAATGCGCCGCGTGCCGCAGGTCGGTCCGGGGCTCGGAGCCCCGGAGGCCATTCGCATCAGTTGCGCAGGTAGACTTCCATGCTGTCGTCCAGCGCGTCTTTCCAGGGCGTGTGGTGCACGGGCGCCATCGTTCCCGTCATCACCGACTTGTAGCGGTTGTTGCGGAAGCCCATGATGTCCTCTGCCTTGTGCTTCTTCCACTCGTAGAAGGCCTGGCAGGCACCGTCGATGTCGAAGCTGGGATAGTCGGTTTCCGCAACCAGTTCCTCGATGTAGTCGGCCTGGTAGCGGATCGCGTATTTCACGTCGTCATCTGCCTCTTCGCGGGTCTCGCGTTCCTTCACGTCTGCCATCATCTCGTCCTTCGAGACCTTGGACAGGTCGATCTTGCCGAGGATCGCGTCACGCACCCACCATGCCTGTGCGTCGAACATGTTGAAGGTGAACCACTGGTCCTGCATCCCCAGATAGAACATCTTGGGGTTGTGGACATAGACCACGCCCTTGTAGAGGTCCGCGCTGGCCAGGCGGTTCGCGGTTTTCAGGCGCAGGTCGTCCGGCAGGAAGTTGAAGTAGTGCTTGTAGCCGGTGCAGAGGATGATCGCGTCCACGTCGCGCGTGGTGCCGTCCGAGAAGTACACGGTGTTGCCGTCCACCTTTTCCATCGCCGGCTTTTCTTCCCAGTTGTCGGGCCATTTGAAGCCCATCGGCGCGCTGCGATAGCAAGAGGTGATCGACTTGGCGCCGTATTTCCAGCACTGCGACCCGATGTCCTCGGCCGAGTAGGAGGAGCCGACGACGAGGATGTCCTTGCCCGAGAATTCGCGCGCGTCGCGGAAGTCATGCGCATGGACCAGTCGGCCGTTGAACGATTCGAAACCCTCGTAGTAGGGCACGTTCGGGGTCGAGAAGTGGCCCGAAGCACAGATCACGTGATCGAAGTCCTCGGAGTAGACGTGGTCCTTGGCGTGGTCATGGACCGTGACCGTGAACATGCCGGTGTCGGCGTTGTAGTTGACCCAGCGCACGGCGGAATTGAAGCGGATCCAGTCACGCACGCCGGCCTTCTTCACGCGGCCTTCGATATAGTCGAAGAGAACGGCGCGCGGCGGATAGGAAGCGATCTGCTTGCCGAAGTGTTCCTCAAAGGAATAGTCTGCGAATTCAAGACCTTCCTTGGGGCCGTTGGACCAGAGATAGCGATACATCGAGCAGTGGACCGGCTCGCCGTTTTCGTCCAGCCCGGTCCGCCACGTGTAGTTCCACAGGCCGCCCCAGTTGTCCTGTTTGTCAAAGCAAACGATCTCGGGGATCTCTTCGCCCTTGTCCGCGGCGGACTGGAAAGCGCGAAGTTGGGCCAGTCCGGACGGGCCCGCTCCGATGATCGCGACGCGTTTCTTGGTCATATCTGTCTCCCATGTCTGACAGGCATCAATTGGTTCTTTTTGGTTGAACCAAATCTGGCCATTGATCAGGGGTCCTGTCAATAATTTTTCACATCAGGCAACAAATTTCCCGTCAGATAAAGAAAATCATGTTTTGAGATAGGCGGTTTGAGTGGTAGCAATTGGTATGCTCAACTCCAGCTTCGCTCACCGTATCGCCGTGACATCCATGTTTCCCTCCGACCGGGTGGGCATGAACGAGCCTGTCAGCATCGGTTTCCTGGCCCCATTGAGCGGTCCCGTCAGTTCCTGGGGCTTGCCGGGGCTCAATGGCGTGCGGCTTTGGGCGGAATGGTTGAACAAGGCCGGCGGCATCCTGATCGGCGGCCGCAGGTACCCGTTGCGAATCGTCCCCTTCGATTGCGGGTACGAGCCTGAACGGGCGATGGAGGGCGCCCGCCACCTGGTGCTGAGCGAGCAGGTCAAGCTGCTGATGATGCTAGGCGGGGATACCTTCACCCCGCTGCGCAACTTCCTGACGGAAAATCGAGTCCTGACATCGACCCTTTTGCCCAGCGACCTGTCACCGGACACGCGCTACCTGATCGCACCGTCAGAGGTGCACCCGGTCTACAACGTGACCGGGGTGGAGTGGCTGGCCAAGAACGAACCGCATCTGCGGCGCATTGCGATGTGCAGCCAGAAGGACGCGCTGGGCCTGCCGTCGACCGCGACCTATCGCGCAGCCTTCGAGGCCGAGGGCCTGCCTGTGGTCAAGGACATCCAGTATGATCCCGAACAGACCGATGTGGCCGAAATCGTCGGGCCGATGCTGGAGGCGGAACCGGACGTCCTGTGCTGGTGCACCAGCTACACGCCAATGGTGCACGCGATGACGGAATACGCCTATGAGAAGGGGTTCAAGGGGCGCATCCTGTCCTGCACTCTGGACAACTACGAACGCATCGTGGCCCGGACCTCCGAGAGTTTCATGGAAGGATCGCTGTTCCAGTTCCCGGATTTCGACGACCCGAAACTGGCGCGCAAGGCGTTCTTCTTCAACAAGCCGAGCGCCTTCTTCAAGGAATACAACAGCCGGTATCCCGGGACCTGGAGCGCGGTGAGTTGGGAATATGTTGCCATCCTGGAAATCTGGCACGCGGCAGTGGAAAAGGTGGCCTCGGTTCACCCGGTCTCTGTCCTGACCACGATGAAACAGATGGAGCCGGTCACTCATGCCTTTGGCCCCGCGCGCTGGTGGGGCGAACATATGTTCGGCATCAACAATGCCCTGATCGGGGACTGGCCGGTGGTACGTCTGCGCGAAGGCCGGGCCCGGATCGCCGAGTTCCTGTCCGTCCCCGACTGGCTGGAACGCCACGAAGAGCTGCTTCGTGACCACATGGGCCGGGTTGGCCAGCTCTGGCAACAGCGGGTCGAGATGGGCGAAATTCAGACCGGACTGACGGCGCGCGAGATCATCGACTGACGGGGCGGGGGCGTCGCGACGGTCAACCCTCGTGCAGGAACAGCTTTTGTTCTTCCACCAGGTGCAGCTTGGTGATCTCGACAGCGGCCTCGACGTCGCGCGTGGCAATTGCATTGAACAGAGAGTTGAACCGCGCCTGGTAGCTTTGAATGCGGCCGGGTGTGAGGTGCTTGCGCATCAGCGCGGTCCGGAAGCTTTGACGGCAAACCTCGATTGTCAGCTCGTAGCAGGCCTCCAGCAGGGGGTTGCGGGTGGCCCGTGCGATCGAGCGATAGAACTCTTCCTCGCAGCGGATGAATTCATTCAGATCGGTGCGCACTGTCTCGATCTGGGCCACGACCTGGGCCAGCCCGTCGAGGTCCTTGGGCGTCATGTTCATCACCGCCATGCGTGTCATCTCAGGTTCGATGATCGACCGGACGATGAGGTGGTCCAGCGGGCTGGTGCGTTCGCCGACGGATCCGGGCATCGGTGCCTCCGCGCGGTGCGATTGGTAGGTGACAAAGCTGCCGCTGCCCTGCCGGCGGCGGATCAGTTCACGGCTTTCCAGGACATCCAATGCCTCGCGCACGGTGTTGCGTGACACGCCCAGTTCCGCGGCAAGGGCGCGTTCGCTGGGCAGGCGCGAGTCGGGCGGGTACTCCCCTGACTGGATGCGTACCAAAAGCTTGTCGACCACGATGCGCACGGTTTCCCCGATGGTGTGATCGGGCGCGACTTCGGCATTTCTGGTGTTCGGCATCTGCTTGTCCGTCAGGGCTGTCCGGCTGTGCTTGTGCAGCATGGTAGGACATGGGTTCAACCCGCCACAAGCTGCGTCGAAAGCAAAAAGGCCCCGGCGTGACGTCCGGGGCCTTTCCTTGGGGGCTTGGCGTCAGCTGCGCGGGACGTTGTCCGCGTGGGTGACGACATCCGGTTCCAGGTCCCAGTAGAGCTTGTCCAGCCCGTCGATCTGGTCGTCGTCGTCGATCCGCAGACCGACGGTGGCCTTGAGGATCACCGACAGGACCAGGGCGGTCACTGCGCCGGTGCCCAGGCAAGTCACGATACCGACCAGCTGCATCACCAGCGAGATCTCACCGTGCTGGAAGGCATAGGCGCCTTCCTCGATACCCAGGTAGCCGCCGCGCGGTGTACCTGCCTTGAAGATGCCCACGCAGATCATGCCAAGCGAGCCGGCGCCGATGAAGAGCGGGAACAGCTTGTGCTCGTCGATACCGCGCTTGAGCGTGAACTCGTACACGATGTAGGAGGCGATCGGCGCGACCAGGCCCACGATGAAGGCTTGCCAGGGCATGTAGACGTCAAAGCCCGAGGCGCCCGCAACGTAGCCTGCAAGCGGACCCAGCAGGGTGTAGGCGTAGTTGCCCGACTTGTAGGCCAGGATCATGCCGGTGATGGCGCCACCCGCCCAGACCAGGGCGTAGTTGTTCAGGGCCACGCCGACGCTGGTTTCCGCCATCGTCACGCTGACCGCCAGGGCTTCGGGATCGAAGAAGAACATGCAGGACAGGATGACCATCGGCAGACCGGCGAAGATCATCAGCAGGCCGGGGGCACAGAGGCCGATGCTGGGGGCCAGGTAGGCCGACACGCGCGGGTGCGGCTCCATCATGCCGGGGCGCTTGCCCAGCATCGGAGTGAAGACCAGCAGCATGCCCGCCGGGAACATGTAGACGAAGCCCACGCCGAAGAAGTCGTGGAAGCCCATGTTGGTCAGCGGACCGACCGACCCCCAGGTTGCCAGGCTCAGCGCCGAGGACACCACCGTGGCGACGACGCAGGTGATGTAATAGGCCGCCGGCTTCATCCGCTCGGAAACCGAGAAATGCAGCAGGATGTTGATGATCCCCGCGAAGACCGCCAGGAAGAAGATGAAGATCTGGAAGGTGTTCAGCCCGGGGAACACAGCCGGGTCGACGTCATGTGCGTGCACGTTGGTCATGGCACCGCCGATCCACCAGTCTTTGATGGAGTCCATCAGCGTGGCGTCGACCATGATGTAGTACTGCGCGGCCCAGAAGCCGAAGCCGATGACGTAGTAGGTGGCGAACCCAAGGAAGAACCCCAGGGTCTTCTCGATGGTCGAGTTGAAAAGGTTCTTGCGGCGGGCGGTGCCCGCGTCGATCAGCAACAGCCCCACGACGACCAGGATCGCCCCCACGGTGCCAGAGGCGTACAGGACGTTCTGGACCAGTGAATTCAGTGTGACTTGTTCGGCGTATATTGCGCTTACGTCGAGTGACATTTCGTCTTCCCTCTTGGACTTTGTCTTGTTCCGGTCTTTCTTGGCCGGCTCACTTGGCTGACACCGAAAAACACGACGGAAGACCAATGCCAGCGAGCTGGGAACCATTTTGAACCACATTCGCGGTCGAATGGACCTGTGGTCATGATGACGGAAAATTGGCACTTTTCAAACAAAACATTCACCCAAGAGAAACAATTTTTCTAACGGAAGGTGGGCGCATCGCCAAAAATCGCCGGTCCATGGAGTGCAGGTTTCAGTTTTTATGTCATAAATTTAGACATTTGCGGGGATTTGCCCAGTTTGTCAGCAGCGCCGGCGCTTGCCGCAAAATTGGTCTATTGGGGGAGGGGGCTGGTTCATTCGGAACGCCGCCAGCCCCTCCTTTCTCCAACATGGTCTAGCGAAGAATGGCCCACTGGTTGCCGAAGATGTACCGGAAATCAGGGATTTGCCGACTTGAACACGTCCGCCGGCCAGGGGCCAAGGGTGGTGCACCATAGGTGCCCGGATCAAGGGCGATCTGCCCGAAACGCGGGCTTTCCCACCTCCATTGGTTGTGCGGCGTGGCTTGCGCGACCGGTTTGTTGGCCGCTTCGCGGCCCTTTGCATCCTCGTCGGCCCGTCAGAGAATCATGGCCATAGGGCCTTGGGGCGGTCTGGGACAGCCGCCCGCGCTGCATAATGGGTGTGACGCAAAAGGCCGTCCGGTAGACCCTTGCAAAATGGCCGGGGATTTCGAAACCGCAGGCAAGCGCCACGTCGAGGATCGACATCTCTGTCTGAACCAACAGGTGCCGCGCCCGTTCCAGCCGCATCTTCATGTAGTACTTTTTCGGTGAGGCGTTCAGGTCCTTCCCGAAGAGCCGTTCGAGTTGACGGGTCGAGATCCCCAAGTCTTGCGCGATGATCATGGGGGCAATCGGACTGTCGAGGTGATCGCGCGTCCGGGTGATGGCGGCGGCAAGATGTGAATTGCGCATGCCGCTGCGCGACTGGAGCGACACTTTCTGCGCGGTGGTCGCCTCACGCACGGCGTTGTAGATCATCTAGTCCGCCACTGCGACGGACAGGTCCTGGCCGTGGTCTTCCGCGATCAGGTGCAGCATCAGGTCCGCCGTCGCGGTCCCGCCAGAGGCCGTGGGGTATTTGCCGTCCGCGACAAAGACGTTGCGCAGCAGGTTCACCTCGGGGAAAACCTCCATGAACCTGTCGTGGTAGTCCCAGTGGATCGCGGCATCGCGCCCGTTCAGGAAGCCGCCCGTGGCCAGCACCCAACTGCCGGAGCAAAGCGCGCCGATCCGTGACCGGGTCAGCCGGTCCTGGCGACGCAGAGAGGTCAGCAGGACCGAGTGGTCCTGGGTCTGCATCCCGGCCAGACAATACGAAGATGCGGTCACTATCGGGCAGGGCGTCGAACCCGTGGCGCACCGCGATCTGCGTTCCGTCCGAACTGCGCGCGTTTTTCCCGTCAAGCGAGGCGTAGGACCAGCGATACAGAGATTGAGCTGAAATCAGGTTCGCGATCCGCAGCGGATCCACCGCGCAGGCAAAGGCGATATGCGTGAAGTCTTCAACCAGGGCGAAGACGATGTGCTGGGCCTGTCTCATTCCCCTTGGTGCTTTCTCGCAATGCCGGCAGGCGGGTGGTGCATGGAGTCGGCAGACGCCCCGTGTGCTCGGACGATGATCCACTGCTTGTCAGGCTGCATAAATCTTCATTGTAGACATAATATATTACTGGGGTGGGCGGACGACGAAAGGTGTCGGCCAGCGCAGGCGCCCGAGCGGAACGGATCGGAGTTGACGGCATGGGCGAGCAGGCGATTAGCAAGAAGGCGCGGTGCGTCGAGGACGTGCGGCGCAGAATTCTGACTCAGGTGTTCGAGCCCGGCAGCTACCTCGACGAGGCAGAGCTTGCGCAGACCCATGACTTTTCGCGTCCGCCGCTGCGCGAGGCGCTGAACCAGCTTCCGGCGGAGAACGCGACCGAGGCACAGGTGATGCAGCTGAAAGACACGCAGGAGCTGTTTCGCAAGGCGATCCGGGAGGGGGACGCCGCCCGGAATGCGCTGATGAACCAGCGCTTTCACGCCATCATCGGCGAGATGGCCGACAACGAGTTCCTGACGCCCAGCCTGCGGCGTCTGCTGATCGACCACACGCGGATTGGCATGTCCTTCTACAACCCGCGCAACTGCTCGATGGCCGAGCAGCGCAGCGTTGCGGCGGGCCAGCACGACCAGTTCATCGCGCTGATCGAACAGGGCGATGTCGAGGGCGCGACCAGCTGGGTCTGCGCCGGATCGAACTTCCTGCCGGGAGAGCATATTGCGCTTTGGCGCGCCTGCCGGGTCGAAGTCGACTTCGACAAGGGCCGCCGGATCATGTCGGCGATGATGCCCCTGATGCGGGTGCTGGAGCAGGGCGGCAAGTTCATCCAGTGCGTGAAGCACGGCTGCGAGAAGATGGGCCAGTACGCCGGCCCGCCGCGACCGCCGCTGCGCCCGCTCAACAAGGACGACAGGCGGCAGATGGAACAGGTGGTGCGCGTCCTCAAACGTACCGAGGCCGAGATCGAGGCCGGACCCCAGGCGGAGGCAGCAGGATGAGCGATCTTTTGACCCGTGAGGAATACAAGGCCATCGCCGCCGGGCTGACCCTGCCGGTGCAGGCTTTCGTCGACGGCAGCTTTCGGCCCGCGCAATCAGGCAAGACCTTGGACAGCGTGAACCCGGCCACCGGGGCGGTTCTGGCGCAGGTCGCCGCCTGCGGGGCCGAGGACGTCGATTTTGCCGTGCAGAAGGCCCGGGACGCCTTCGAGGATGGCCGCTGGTCGCGCCTGCATCCCGGTCAGCGCAAGCAAGTGCTGATCCGGCTGGCCAAGCTGATGAAGCGTAACGCGCGTGAACTGAGGGTGATTGAAAGCCTCGACAGCGGCAAGACTCTACGACTGCGAGACCGTGGACGTGCCCGAGACGATCCATTGCCTGACCTGGCACGCGGAACTGATCGACAAGATCTACGACTAGGTCTCTCCGGCCTCGAACGATCACATCGCGCTGGTTGTCCGCGAACCCGTGGGGGTCGTCGGCCTCGTGCTGCCCTGGAACTTTCCCCTGCTGATGCTGGCCTGGAAGATCGGCCCGGCGCTGGCGGCGGGCGTGCCTGCGGGCGTCTCCAACGTGTTGCCGGACTCTGGCCCGGAGGTGGGCGAACCACTGGGCCGCCACATGGACGTGGATGCGCTCAGCTTTACCGGCTCGACCGAGACGGGGCGGCGCTTCCTGCGCTACGCGGCTGAATCGAACCTCAAGGAAGTCACGCTGGAGAAGGGCGGCAAGAACCCGGCCGTGGTGCTGGAAGATGCCGAGAACCTGGACCGGGTGGCGGCCCATGTGGTCAATGGGGCCTTCTGGAACATGGGCGAGAACTGTTCCGCTTCGTCGCGCCTGATCGTGCAGAAGGGCATCAAGGAGGCCCTGCTGGAACGGGTAAAGGCCCATGCCCGGGAATGGCGGATGGGCGATCCGCTGGGCCCGGTGAGCCGGGTGGGTGCGCTGGTATCCGCCGCGCATTACGACAAGGTCCGGTCCTGCCTGAAGGGGCCCAAGGTGGTGATGGGCGGCAAGGCCGAGAACGGCTTTGTCGAGCCGACCATCCTGGAGGTCGCTCCGGACGCGTCCCAGGTCCGGGAAGAGATCTTTGGCCCGGTGCTGTCGGTGCTGACGGTGGATGGCTTCGACGAGGCGATCGCGCTGGCCAATGACACGGAGTACGGCCTGGCCGCTTCGATCTTTACCGCCAACGTCAAGCGGTCAATCCGCGGCGCGCGGGCGCTGCGGGCGGGCACCGTGACCGTCAACGGTCATCTCGAGAGCTTCGGCTTCGAGAAGGGGCGGCTGATGCAGCTCTTTCTCTACGCTGTGATGACGCCGGAACTGGACGCCGAGGCCCTGAAAGCCCTCGACGGGCAGAGCCGCTGGGGCATCACTCCCTCGGACCCGATGGGCACCACGGTGCGCCGCATCGACAGCGGCCAGGGCGGCAACCGGATCGTCACGCGCACCTGCGCCACTTTGGCGCCGGGGCACCGGATCGGCGCGGGCCAGGTGGCACGGGCCGCGCGGGTCATGCAATGCAAGTTCGACGACCGTTTCCCGCAGCTGCGCGGTATGAAGATGGACTATTCCTGGGCCGGGCACCTCTGCCTGACGCTCAACAGGGTGTCGGTCATGCGCCGGCTGGACGATGGGCTGTTCTCGGGCTGCGTGCAGAACGGGCTGGGCACCGCGCGCGGCACGCTGACCGGGATCGGCGCGGCGGAACTGGCCTGCGGCGTCGACAGCGACAACATCAGGCATTTTGCCGCCGAGGTACAGCCCAGGCGCCTGCCACCGCAGCCCTTCCAGAAGATCGGCGCCAATGCGGTGCTGCGCTACAAGGAATGGCGCGCGCGCAAAGAATGAGCCGCGCGCCTGCCGCTATTGCGGCAGGCTCAGTTTGGCCATGCGGTCTAAGTCCACCGTGTAGACCTGCCCCGCGACAAAGCCGCTTTCCCCGGCCGCCAGGAAGGCCTCCAGCGCGGCAACCTTCCGGTTCCATGACCTCGCCGGGGTTCTCTTGTTCAAAGAGATTTTCCACGATCCCTTCGAGCCGATCGTCGATTTCGAGGAGTGCAAAGAAGACCCGCCGGCAAGGGCGGGGCCAGACGGGGAGTTGTCCGTCAATGCTCCTGGTTCAGGGCATCCGCGGCGGATGATCTGGGTATAGGCGAGCGCGCTCAGCGCCTCGGCGTTCAGCTGCGCGACCGTGGCCAGCACGCTGGCGGGTGTGTTGGCCCCACCCAGCACGAAGGACGAGCAGAGCACCGGCTGGTTGCGGCGGCAGAAGGCGCGCATGGCGCCCAGCGTCGTCTCGTCCCAGACCAGCGGCGAGTTGCCGTTGCCGGTGGTGACCGGGTTCTGCTCCATGAAGTCCTCGCCGAAGAGGATCGCGCACATCTCCATCACGTCCTCGGCGTTCTTCGGGCTGGTGGTCATGCCCATGAAGGTCTTGTCCGAGTGTTTCATCGAGGAATAGGTGATGCGCAGGTGCCGCTGCGAAATCGGGTGGTCGCAGGGTTCGACGATGTGATGGGCCGAGGAATGCTGGCTGGGCTCCATGTGCGCCAGCTTGTGGAACATGGCCAGGTCGTCCAGCGTGGGGATGCGCCGCACGTCGTTCAGGTCGCGCAGGTAGGGCGCGCCGGTCATCGGCACAAAGATCGAATGCGGCCCGCCAAGGCGGAGATTGTCGGCCGGGTTGCGCGCCGAATAGGTGAAGTCGGTGGGGATCGTGGCGATCAGGTCGCGGATCAACCCACGGTCCGGGTAGACCATCTCGCCCTCGACCCTGGCACCCGCCGTCTTCCAGTCGGCCAGCGCGACGGGGTCGCGAAATAGCACGCCGACATTTTCAAGGATGTCCATCGAGGCCGCGTCGATCCGCTCGACCTGGGCCCCGTCCGTCACCTCGCAAAACGGAATGCCCTGGGTCAGCCCCGGCGGCATCCGCAGGTCCCGCGTGCTGCGCAGCGTGCGGGTCAAGGTCTCGGTCATCGCGGGATCTCCTCTGGCTCGAGAAGATCATGCCGCCGCCACACCCCCGCTGGCGTGCCGGATTCCGAAGTGCCGGCAACGACAAAGAACCCCGGCCCGCCAAGGCGGGCCGGAGCGTATCAGACGTCGAGTTCGACGGCGCCGATGGGCTTGGAGCAGCAGGCGAGGATGTAACCGTCGTCGATGTCGTCTTCGGAGATTCCGCCGTTATGGACCATGTGCACTTCGCCGGAGGTCTTCTTGACCTTGCAGGTGCCGCAAACGCCAAAGGTGCAGCCCGAGGGAATGACGATCCCGGCGCCGCGGGCGACGGCCAGAACGGTGTCCGTCTCGGTGCAGTCCGCCGTGACCTCGGAACGGGCGAAGGCGATGCTGGCGCTGGCCTCCTCGTCCGGGATGACGTCATCATGCTCGGGCAGCTGCTCTTCTTCCTTGACCGGGGCGGTAAAGCTCTCCTGGTGGTAGAGGTCCATGTCGTAGCCAAGCGCGATCAGCATTTCGCGCACGGCATTCATGAAAGGCTCGGGCCCGCAGCAATAGACTTCGCGGTCGAGGTAGTCGCCCGCGATCAGGCCGATCATCAGCTGGTTGAGCCGCCCGCGCAGCCCGGTCCACACCCGGTAGGGATCATCCTCCTCGACGATGAAGAACAGCTTGAGCGAGGGCACGCGCGAGGCCATCTGTTCCAGCCGCTGGCGTGCGATGATGTCCTGCGGACGGTGGGCGCAATGCACGAAGGTGACGTCGATGTTGGTGCCACGGTCGTAGAGGTAGGTGGTCATCGACAGCGAGGGCGTGATGCCGGACCCGGCCGAGATGAACAGGTATTTTTTCTGCTCCTTGCGGGGCAGCGAGAAGATCCCGGCGGGGCCGATTGCCTTGATCTTCATCCCCGGTTGCAGGTGGTCCAGCATCCAGCGCGTGCCGACACTGCCCGCCTGCGCCTTGACCGTGACCGCGATGGTCAGCGGCCGCGAGGGCGAAGACGAGATCGTGTAGGTGTTCCAGACCGTGCCGCCCGGAACGGGCAGCTCCAGCGTCAGGAACTGCCCTGGATCATAGCTGAACTGCGCGCCGGAGGGCGATACAAAGCTGAAGGTGGCGGTGTTCGGTGCCTCTGGCACGACCGCGCAGCAGACCAGCGGCTCGGCGTCGGTCCAGATGCCGTCATCCGCCGAAGCGGTGAGGTCCATGTCCAGTCCCATGTCCTTACTCCGCCGCGATCGGGGTGACGCCGCCGGTGATCGCACGGATCATCGTGTTGGCATACCAGTCGACGAACTGGATGTTGCCGCCTTCGTGGGTCGGCGAATAGGGGCCGGGCTGGTAGGCGGGCGAGAGAATGCCGCGCTGGTTGTTCTCGACAACTTCGCGGTCCTCGTCGTTGGTCGCGATCCAGACCTCGGTCAGGCGCTTGAGGTCATAGTCCTGTCCTTCGACCGCATCCTTGTGGACCAGCCACTTGGTGCAGACCTCGGTTTCCGTTGCGCTGATCGGCGTGACACGGAACAGCAGGACGTGATCCGACAGGAAGTGGTTCCAGGTCGCGGGATACTTGAATTTCAACAGCGAGCCGGCGTTCCGGAAGGGCAGGTTGGAATTGGGTTTCGTCACCGCGACCTTGCCGTCCATCGTATAGCTTTCGCCGGCGTCCAGCAGCGGCGTGCGCACGAAACGCCAGTCGCCCAGTCCCGACATCTTGAAGGCCGAGGGGGCACCCGCGGCCTCGCAGCGCGCGCTGTGCTCCTGCTGCAGTCCGGTCAGTTCGCCGCTTTCGTCGTTGCCGATGGCGCGGGGATCCTCGGGGAAGGTGCGGCAGAGCGAGGGATGGTTGCCAGAGCAGTGATAGCACTCGCGGTTGTTTTCCCAGACCAGCTTCCAGTTGCCCAGCTCGACGATGGTGCTTTCATAGGCGACCTTGGAATTTTCCAGGTCGTGCGGCGCCAGGTAACGCGCGGTCTCGGCGGCCAGCTCGTCGATCGCGGGGGCGTCATCGGCCAGGCAGATGTAGACCATGCCCGACAGGTTGCGGCAGTGCACCTGCTTGAGCCCATGTTTCGAGGCGTCGAATTCGGGACCCATGTCGCGCGCCCACAGCAGGCGGCCATCCAGTTCGTAAGTCCACTGGTGATAGGGGCAGACCAGCTTGGGGCCGGTGCCCTTCTTTGTCTTGCACAGGACAGACCCGCGATGACGGCATGAGTTGTGGAAGGCGCGGATTTGGCCGTCGTTGCCGCGCACGATGACGACGGAGTAGGCGCCGATCTCGTGCACGATGTAGTTGCCGGGCTTGGGGATCTCGCAGGAGGGGATCGCAAAGAGCCATTCACGGTACCAGATGCGGTCCATGTCGGCCTGGAACACGCCCGGATCGCAATACAGCTCCTGTGCGAGGGAATAATCTGGCTTTCGGCGCATCAACGTCGAAAGAACATCGGATTCGCGCAGCATTCGGCACCTTTTCTGCTGTGTGCCCGCCCTGCGGCGGGAGTTTGGTCGCGTTGCAATGTCTATAAGGTCGGCGAGTCGGCGGACCGCCCCCGTGCCTCTTGCGCCGCAATCGCACGAGGCGGTTTCCGCCACGTCGAGAATTGCGACTCTGCATATCGAATTTGCGACCGGTGGCGTTCAGCCTCTTGGATTCAGCAGGATGCCGACGGCGGGCAGGTCTTCTTGCGGGCTGGCCTGGGCCTTGCGGTATTCGCCCGGGGCAAAGCCGCGTTCGGCCTTCAGCACGCGCGCCAGGTGGGTGCCGTCGCAGAACCCGGTGGCCAGCCCGATTTCGGCCACGGGATCATTCGTACCGCGCAGTTTCTGCAGGGCGCGGTCCAGCCGGATATCCAGGTAGAGCTTCGAGGGCGGCTGTCCCAGATCGGCCAGCACGCGCCGTTCCAGTGTCCGCCTGCCAACCCCCAGTTGCCGGGCGAGCGCGGAAATCGACAGCGGCACCTCGATGTTCTGCTGCATGCGCAGGATCGCGCGTTTCACCAGGTCGTCCCTTGGCGTGCGGGCGGTTTGCTGGCCCGGCTGTGCCTCGTCCCCGCGCAGGGCCTCGTCGATCATCATGATGTTCAGGCTCTTGATGGCGGCGGACTGGCCGACGTGGCGTGAAACCAGGAAAGCCGCAAGGTGGGCGGAGCCATGCCCGCCGGAACAGGTCAACCGGTCCCGGTCGACGACAAAGATCTGGTCCGAGACCGGCTGGACAGAGTCGAAACGGTTGACGAAATCCTGATGGTGGAACCAGCTGACGCAACAGCGATAGCCGTCCAGCAACCCGGCCTCGTGCAGCAGGAAAACCCCGGTGCAGAGGCCCACGACGGGCGTTCCGGCCTCGGCGCGCGCCGTCAGAAAGGCGCTTTCCGCCCGGCTCAGCGCGGGCTTGTCGCCCATCACGCCGCCGACCACGACGATGTAATCGAACTTGCCCGCCCGGCGCAGCGAGGTGTCCGGCGTGACGCGCACGCCGCAGCTGGACCGGACCGGGGTCATGGTGTCCGACAGCACCGCCCAGTCGCAGAGGATGGGCCGCGACTTGTCCGCCTCGTCCGCGGCCAGCCGCAGGACGTCCACGAAATTGGCGAAGGCGGACAGGGTAAAGCTGTCCGCCAGCAGAAAGGCGACGCTCAGCCGCTTGCGCGGGGCAGGGGCGGGTGGCGTTGAACCGGTGCGTTTGGTCATGGCGCAAACCTGCGGGTTGGATGGCGCAATCATACCTGCGAGTCGCGCCGGACGCCAGTAGGGCTGCGCGGCAGTATTCCCCAGAGGTGCCGACCATGACCCATTTCAGTGCCTTCAGCCTGCTGAAGAACGCCTTGACCGGCCACAAGGCCTGGACCGAGCAATGGCCCGACAGCCAGCCCAAGAAAGAGTACGACGTGATCATCGTCGGCGCGGGCGGTCATGGCCTGGGTGCCGCCTATTATCTTGCCACGCAGCACGGCATCACCAATATCGCGGTGATCGACAAGGGCTGGCTGGGCGGCGGCAACACCGG
>NZ_JARAMO010000221.1:0-6989 GCF_028807275.1 Mameliella sp. AT18 | reverse complement strand
GTCGCGGGCCTCAGCCCCGGTGTCTTCGAGTTCCGCGGCACGGCAGGCTTCGCCCCCTCGGGCAACCCCGAATTGCGCCTGTTCGAGACCGCCACCGGTTCGACCATCGTGCAGCTGGACGTGGATGGCGATGGCAACGCCGATGCCGAGATCCGGGTGGCCAATGTCACCGGGCTGACGGCGGATGACTTTGCCCTCTGAGTTTCGGCCCCGGTCATCCTGCTGTGCGTCCGGGGCCCCTGCCCTGTGCAAGCGCGCAAGTTGTTATATCATAACATTCGGCCCATCTGGGTCGCATGACCTACGACATCGAGACCCGCAGCGGTCTGCCCACTGAAATGCAGACCCTGCTCCGGGACCTGCCACGCGATGGCTGGCAGGCACACCCGGGACTTGCCGACAGCACCCGCAACTGGATGCGCGCCCACCAGGGCTTTCGCCAGCTTGGCGAGATCCTGCAGGAGGATACAGAGGCTTTCCTGGACAAGGAGATGGAGGACCAGGCCTATGCCGGGCGTCTGGCGCATTTCGGCAACCTGCTGGTGCGCAACCTGCACGGGCACCACAGCTGGGAGGACCGCAGGTTCTTTCCAGAGCTGGAGGCCGCCGACCCGCGCTTTGCCGCCGGGCTGGAGATGCTGGAAAGCGACCATGTCGCGCTGGACGACCTGCTGGACCGTTTCACGCGGTCGGCCAACCGGGTGGTACAGCTGTCCTCGCTGGAGCCGCGCCAGATGGCAGAAGAGGCCCGCCCGGTGCGTGACCAGTCGGAGACGCTGCGCGGGTTCCTTGCCCGGCACCTGACCGACGAAGAGGACCTGGTGGTGCCGATCCTGCTGCATCACCGGCTGCGCGGCTAGGCACCGCACGGTGCGGAAACCAAGGGTTAACCGGGATCGGGCAAAACCGCTCCCGGTCGACCAGCAAACCGGATCAGCACCCCTCCCTCGGGGTCCGTTCGATCTGCGCAGAACGGGGTGTTTCGACGCCCCCAGGGCCGGGATTGGCACTCCGGCGCTTGCGATCCGTTTCCGGCGGCCGCCGGCCTTGCATCCGCCCAAATGGGCAAAGGCACAAAGAAAACCGCCCCGGTCAGACGACCGGGGCGGCATTCGCGCTGCGCATTCGGCAGGTTTACCAGCAGCTGACAAGCACCGTCATTTCGGCGGCCAGGTTGGTCAGGTCCTCGGGCGCCAGCGGGGTCAGACCGCCGCGCGCCACCGGCTGGATGCCGTTGTCGCGCAGGAAATCCAGGATCATCTCGCCCTTGGCGGCAAAGCTCACCTGCTCCGGCAGAACACGCCCGCCGGGCGCTTCCTTGGGCAGCAGCATCCCCAGAACCGTGCCGCCGCTGTCAAAGACCGGGCCGCCCACGTCGCCCGGCAGCGCCGACAGCGCCAGCCGCTTGATGCGGTCCTCGCCGCCCAGGCCGCGCAGATCCTCGAGCGTGCCAAAGGTCAGCGTCGGCGCGGTCAGCACGCCACCAAAGGAAAACCCGGCCACGGCCACCTCGGATTGCAGCCGCAACTCGCCGGAGCGAAACTGCGCCACGCGGCGCGGCGCAAGCTGTTCGACCGGGGTCAGCACGGCGATGCCCAGTTCCTCGTTCACGACCAGCACGCGTGCGTCATGCACGCCGTTCAGCGTCACCCGCTCACAGCCGGCAACCAGCGCGGCAGAGGTCAGCACCGTGCCGCGCGCCTCGATGAAAAAGCCGGTGGCGCTGGCCTTGGCGGTGCGCACCTTCAGACCCGAGACCAGGTCGACCGCCTGGCCATCGTCGCTGACCAGTGCCGGGTCAAGCACGCCGTCGATGCGGGTATAGCTGTCCTGCATGATCTTCAGGACGCGGGTGCGGCGTTCCTCGTCACCGGCCGGCCAGACCAGGCCAAAGCCCTTGATCTCGCCGTTCTGCAGGCCGACCTCGAACCGGGTCACGATACGGTCGTTCTGGCCGGTGATGGTAAAGCCCCGCGCATCGCGGCGGCGCTCGCCCTCGACCGGGATGATCTCCAGCGTCTGCATGATTTCATACAGGCCCGCCAGGTTGCCCGCGTCGCCCGGCTGGCTGACCAGGATGACCCGCGCGCCCAGGTCGCCCCTGGGCTTGTAAATCGCGAAGGGCGACTCGTAGCGGTCGAACTCGACCACGCCCAGCGGCAGTTCCATCGCGATGCCGGTGCGCGCATCCTGCACCAGCTCCATCCCCATGCCGTCCAGCACGGCGTTGTACTGTCCCAACAGGACCGCGCGCTGGCGCGTGCTGAGCACGCCGGTCGGATCAAAGTTGTTGGCCTCCTGCCAGCGCGACATGGACCCGCGCGTGCCGGGGCCAAAGGCGCCGTCGATGGCCCCTTCGTAGAACCCGGCCCATTGCAGGGCGATCTGCAGCGCATCGCGTTCCTCGCGGGTCAGCGCACGTTCAGAGGCGCGGGCCTCCTGCAGGGTTTCCTCGGGGATCGCGGGGACCACGGGCTCGGGCGCGGTGACGGGCGCCTCGGCCACCGGGTCGGCCTGCGGCGCGGGCGTGGGCTGTGCCGCCGGATCGGCCGTGTCCTGCGGCACCGGCACCACGGGGGCGCCGTCGTTGTTCACGCCGACCGGCCAGAACTGCTGGCCAAAGGTCTCGCGCGGCTCGATGTAGCTGTCCGCCGGGATGCGCCGCGCCTGCAACAGCGCGTTCAGCTGTGCCTCGGCCTGCGCGCGGGTATAGGGCCCCAGCGCGATCCCGTACCAGCCGCCGCCCAGCGCAAAGCCGTTCACGTCGGGCAGACGGCCCGAGTAATCACGCACGCTGTCCTGCGCGCTGGCCAGCGAGGTGCGCGCCTCGACCTGGATGAAGACGATGTCATCCGCCGCCTGCGCCGAGGCACCGTGCTGCACCAACGTCGAGGCGACGACCAGCACCATCGCGAAGAAGACCGAAATTAGTCTTTGTATCATGGGAGTTAGGGACCCTTTGGCTCTGAAATCTCAACCTTATCCACCGACCGAGTCTTAACAGAAGCCCCGGCATATGCACGCCAAAAGGACGTGAGGCGCAGACCTCCTATCAGATTGACCCCGCCCGCGCACCGCCCTAATCAGGCGCCAGCCGAAAAAAGGAGCCCTGACATGGCCGGGAGCCCGCAAAAGCCTCGCAGTTTCCAGGAGATCATCCTGCGCCTCCAGACCTATTGGTCGGGCAAGGGTTGCGCGATTCTGCAGCCCTACGACATGGAGGTCGGCGCCGGCACCTTCCACCCGGCCACGACGCTGCGCGCGCTCGGGCCCCGCCCCTGGGCCGCGGCCTATGTCCAGCCCTCGCGCCGTCCGACCGACGGGCGCTATGGCGAGAACCCGAACCGCCTGCAGCATTACTACCAGTTCCAGGTGCTGATCAAACCCAGCCCGCCGGACCTTCAGGCGCTTTATCTCGGGTCGCTCGAGGCCATCGGCATCGACATGGCGCTGCACGACGTGCGCTTTGTCGAGGACGACTGGGAAAGCCCGACGCTGGGCGCCTGGGGCCTGGGCTGGGAGGTCTGGTGCGACGGCATGGAGGTCAGCCAGTTCACCTATTTCCAGCAGGTTGGCGGGCATGACTGTACGCCTGTCTCGGGAGAGCTGACCTATGGCCTCGAACGGCTGGCAATGTATGTCCTGGGCGTCGATCACGTCATGGAGATGCCCTTCAACGATCCGCAAAGCCCGCAGCCGCTGACCTATGGCGACGTCTTCCGCCAGACCGAAGAGGAATATTCGCGCTGGAACTTCGACGTGGCCGACACAGAGGTTCTGCTGCGCCACTTCGAAGAGGCCGAGGCCGAATGCGCCCGCATCCTCGACCAGGAGGCGCAGGACCCCAAGATGGACCGCCGCATCGTCATGGCGCATCCCGCCTATGACCAGTGCATCAAGGCCAGCCACATCTTCAACCTGCTGGACGCGCGCGGCGTGATCTCGGTCACCGAACGGCAAAGCTACATCGGCCGCGTCCGTACGCTGGCCAAGATGTGCGCCGATGCCTTCACCCAGACCGAGGCCGGGGGGTACGCCGCGTGACCCTCGGCAAGCTTATGGCCATCGCCATCGTCCTCTGCGGCCTGATCGCGGGGGTCTCGATCTATTACCTGCAGGTCTACCACTTCTACGAGGACGTGGTGCCTTCGGGGACGGATGACGTCATGCTGACCACGCAGGACGGCAGCCGCACGGCGATCCCCTATGCCGATTTCCGGGGCATCGACGCCGACAGCTCGCCGATCCGCTACCGCGCCTGTTTCACCACCACGCTGACACCCGCCGAGGCGGCAGAGACCTACAAACCCTACGAGGGCGCAGAGCCGCGCAACGCCCCCGGCTGGTTCGACTGTTTCGACGCCGATGCCATCGGCGACGCGATCGAGGCCGGCACCGCCCGCGTCTTTACCGGCCACCGCAACATGGAATTCGGCATCGACCGTGTCGTGGCGATCACCGACGATGGCCGCGGCTATGTCTGGCACGAGATCAACGATTGCGGCGACAAGGCCTATGACGGCACGCCGCTGGGGGACGATTGCCCCGACCGCGACAGTTTCGAGAAGGATCAATAAATGCCCGATCTTCTGATCGAACTCTTCTCCGAAGAGATCCCCGCCCGCATGCAGGGCAAGGCGGCCCAGGACCTCAAGAAACTGATGACGGACGGATTGGTCGAGGCCGGGCTGACCTATTCCGGGGCCGAGGCCTTTTCGACGCCCCGCCGCCTGGCGCTGACCGTGCACGGGCTGAGTGCCGAAAGCCCCACCCTGCGCGAGGAACGGCGCGGCCCCAAGGTCGGCGCACCGGACAAGGCGCTGGAGGGCTTCATGCGCGGCGCCGGTGTCACCCGCGACCAGCTCGAAGAGCGCGAGGAGAAAAAGGGCGCCTTCTACTATGCCACCGTTGTCACCCCGGGCCGCCCGGCCGCCGAGATCGTGGCCGAGCAGCTTGAAAAGACCGTCCGCACTTTCCCCTGGCCCAAGTCGATGCGCTGGGGCGCCGGATCGCTTCGCTGGGTGCGCCCGCTGCACCGCATCCTGTGCCTGCTGACGGATGAGGCCGGCGATCATCCGATCGACCTGGACATCGACGGCATCAAGGCCGGCCAGACCACCGAGGGCCATCGCTTCATGGGCGACGGCGCCTTCGAGGTGACGGGTTTCGAGGACTACGAGACCCGCCTGAAACGCGCCTTCGTCATCCTTGACCCGCAGGCGCGCGCCGATGCGATCTGGCATGACGCCACCAACATGGCCTTTGCCCGCGGGCTGGAGGTGGTCGAGGACCAGGGCCTGTTGCGCGAGGTGGCAGGGCTGGTGGAATGGCCCGTTGTGCTGATGGGCGACATCGCCGAGGAGTTCCTGGGCCTGCCGCCCGAGGTGCTGCAGACCTCGATGAAGGAACATCAGAAATTCTTCTCGGTGAAGAACCCGGCCACGGGCCGGATCGAGAAATTCGTGACCGTCGCCAATATCGAGACCTCGGACAACGGCGCCACGATCCTCGCCGGCAACCAGAAGGTGCTGGCGGCGCGTCTGTCGGATGCCAAGTTCTTCTGGGAAAACGACCTGCGCGTGGCCAGGTCCGAAGGGCTGTCGGCCTGGACCGAGCGGCTGGGCAACGTGACCTTTCACCATGCGCTGGGTTCCCAGCGCGACCGGATCGCGCGGATCACCGCCCTGGCGCGCGGTATCGCGCCCGCCGTCGGTGCCGACCGGCACCTGGCCGGCGAGGCGGCGGATGTGGCCAAGGCCGACCTGTCGACCGAGATGGTCTATGAATTCCCCGAGCTTCAGGGACTGATGGGGCGCTACTACGCCGAGGCCGCGGGCCTGCCGGCCGAGGTCGCCGCCGCCTGCGAAGACCACTATGCGCCGCTTGGCCCGTCTGACGCGGTGCCCACGGCGCCGGTCTCTGTCGCCGTGGCGCTGGCGGACAAGCTGGACACGCTGACCGGATTCTGGGCCATCGACGAGAAACCCACCGGTTCGAAAGACCCCTATGCCCTGCGCCGTGCCGCCCTTGGCGTGATCCGGCTGGTGCTGGAAAACGGGCTGCGGCTCAACCTCGACCGCTTCATCGACGCGCAACTGGTGCGCCACAAGATCGCGCTCAAGAACGGCGACCTGGACGACACCCAGCTGGCCGAGCTCGAGGAACTGGTGGACGAGATCGCCGATCACGGCGTCTTTGGCGCCGCCTGGGCCGCCCTGCGTGAGCGTCTCTCGACCGGGGGCAAGGAGATCGCCCCGGTCGTGGCCCCCGTCCCCGACCTGAGCGACGACCTGCTGGGCTTCTTCCACGACCGGCTCAAGGTCTGGCTGCGCGACCAGGGCATCCGCCATGACGTGATCGACGCCTGCCTTGCGATGCCGGGCACCGACGATCTGCGCCTGCTGGTCACCCGGGCCGAGGCGCTGTCCGCCTTCCTCAAGACCGACGACGGCGAGAACCTGTTGCAGGGCTTCAAGCGCGCCAACAACATCCTGGCGCAGGCCGAGGAGAAGGACGGCGTCGAATACAGTTTCGGCGCCGACGTGAAATTCGCCGAGACCGACGAGGAACGCGCGCTCTTTGCCGCGCTCGAAGCCGCCGAGGCCCGCATCGCGCCCGCGATGAAGGACGAGGATTTCGGCGCCGCGATGGAAGCGATGGCCGGTCTGCGCGCGCCCATCGACGCCTTCTTCGAGGCGGTGCAGGTGAACGCCGAGAACCAGGTGGTCCGCCGCAACCGGCTGAACATGCTGGCCAGCATCCGTCAGACCTGCCTGCAGGTTGCCGACCTGACGAAGATCGAGGGGTGAGCGGCGGTCCGGGCGCAGCCCGACAAAGGCGCCAGTGGCGCCTTTGAGCCGCGAAAGGGCGGAGCCCCAATCGGCCTGAACCTGCGCCTATGGCGCCGGCAATGACAATCGCGTGCGGACCCCGGGCCGCAGGCATAATTCGACCCCCGCAGGGGGCGCTGCCCCCGTCTCCCTTCGGTC
>NZ_JARAMO010000220.1:0-15648 GCF_028807275.1 Mameliella sp. AT18 | reverse complement strand
GGGAGTCGACCGGAGGGAGACGGGGGCAGAGCCCCCGCCCCGGCCTCAGTTGGCGCGGACCCAGGTCTGGCCGTCGCAGACCAGCCCCTTGCAGCCCGTCACGCGCAGCCTGTTGCCCGACAGTTCCGCCTTGGCATTGGCCTGGACATTCAACAGCGGCACATGGACGGTCCCGCCCGCATAGTTGCCCGATCCTGCGGGCTTGAGATCCCAGAAAAGCCGCTTGCCGACATTCGCGGTCTGCACCTCGCGCCCCTGCGGATCGAAGGCCTTGAGCACCGTGCCGCAAAGCGCGGCGCCGCAGGTGTCGATGCGGATCAGGCTGGTCAGGTTCTTGCGGTCGGGTTCCGTGCGCCAGAGACCGACGGCCGGATCGGCAAGAGCGGGGGCCGCCAGGCTACCGAGAACAAGCGGCAGAAACAGGCGAAAGCGGGGCATGAGATGCGTCCTTTGATACAGAAGTTTCGGGACTGAACCCTAGCACGCATGTGGTAGCCGCGCGGCGCATTTCCAGAGGCCGAACGCCCGTCCGCAAGATATTGCCGGTCACGGCCCTCTTATTGCACCCGTCGCCAGGTCTGCGCCGAACAGATCAACCCGCCCGCCACGCAGCCGCGCAGTTTCAGGCGGCTGCCGTCCAGGGTCATCTTGCCGAGGTAGATCTTGTTGTTCGACGGGCGCCAGACCTTGCCCTCGTACTTGCCGTTGCCCTGCGGGACCATGTCGATCACCAAGGTCTTGCCCCTGGTCGGAGAGGCATATTCGCCACCCGCGTTGAAGGTGCGGGCGATCTGTCCACAGATCTTGTTCCCGCAGGGCGCCATCACGATATGCGCATAAGAGCCGTCGTCGGGTTCGGTCTGCCAGGTGCCTTCGACCGGGTCCGCCGCAGCCGCACCGGCCGCCAATCCGCAAACTGCCGCAATCTTGAGTAGTTTCATGCCTGTCTCCTCCCGTTCAGGTCATTTCGACTGTGTCGGCGGCGCCAGACCCCGATCAAGCATGACGCAAGGTCGCGTTGCATCTATCGTGGCGTCATACTAAGGCGCGGCAAAACTCTGAAAGGGCAGCCCGAAATGATCCTTTATCCCGCGATCGACCTGAAGGACGGCAAGGCCGTGCGCCTGCTGCGCGGCGACATGGACAAGGCGACCGTCTTCAACGACGATCCCGCCGCCCAGGCGCTGGAATTCGTGGCGCAGGGCTGTGAGTGGCTGCACCTTGTCGACCTGAACGGCGCCTTTGCCGGAGAGCCGGTGAACGCTGCCGCTGTCGAGGCAATCCTCAAACAGACCAAGACGCCGACCCAGCTGGGTGGTGGCATCCGCGACATGGCCACCATTGAGATGTGGCTGGGCAAGGGCCTGTCGCGGGTCATCCTGGGCACCGTTGCCGTCGAACGCCCCGAGCTGGTGCGCGAGGCGGCGCGCGCTTTCCCCGGACAGGTGGCCGTGGGCATCGACGCCAAGGATGGCCGCGTGGCCACCAAGGGCTGGGCCGAGGTCACGCAGGTGGATGCCGTGGACCTTGCGCGCAGCTACGAAGACGCGGGCGTGGCGGCGATCATCTACACCGACATCAACCGCGACGGCGCCATGCAGGGCCCGAACGTCGAGGCGACGGCGGCCCTGGCCAACGCGGTGACGATCCCGGTGATCGCCTCGGGCGGCGTGTCGTCGATCAAGGACCTCAAGGCCCTGCGCGACTGCGGGGCGCCCCTGAACGGGGCCATATCGGGGCGCGCACTTTACGACGGCGCCATCGACCTCAAGGCCGCGCTCGAGGCGCTCAAGGCATAAGGTCTGGAAATCCGGACTGCCAGTCCCGCTCTCACTGGGCGATGTTGCGCCCATGAGCCCCTCCACGCTTTACTCGTGCCTGCCGTTTCTCGCGCTGATCCTTGCCTGGTTGTGCCGGTTGGCATTTGCACGTGTTGTCCTGATCCCGGTGGCACTCCTTATTCTGTCAGGGCACGCGCAGGTACTTTGGACAGATCGTTACCTGCGCAGCATCGGTTGCCATGGCAACGTCTTGAAGGGCATGACCTGCCCAGAATGGCCTTTGCTCGCACGCATCGCCTATGCCCATCAAGAGTGGGGCCTATTTTCCGCCCTCGCCGGCATGACCCTGCTGCCAACCTTGATGCTGGTAGTGGTTGTCGCCGAAGGGTACGAGAGAGTCGTTGCACGCAAGGCCAATCCCTGACCCCGCACTTGCCAACACCACTGATCTAAAGTAACTCGCCCGTGGCGGAGGAGGTCAGCTTGCCCAGCTCCCAAAGGACCAGGTCGGGACTTCCTGACTGCGCCGCCTTCGGGTGGCTTGGTAAACATCCTTCCCAGACAAGTTCCCAAAAGGACCATTTCATGTTCATGGCCGCGATCTGGATCGTAAACGTGATCTTTTCCGTGCTGGAAAACCCGGAAAAAGGCGGGCCTTTCCGTCCGAACGACCTGTTGTGGAATGCGCGTCTGCCGCTGGGCTACTACCTTGTCCCCGCCACCACCCTGCACCGAGTTGCCCGTTCACGGCCAAGCGTTTTCAGACTGAAAGTCTCACGGGGCGCGCCCTCGCTTTCATGAGCGGCCCGGGGCGTGCCCGCCAGAGCGGTCGCGCCCGGCCCTCTCCCCCCTTCCCTCGCCGGTCAAATCGCGCTAACGCAACGCCATGCTCAAGACCCGCATCATCCCCTGCCTCGATGTCGCCGACGGCCGTGTCGTCAAGGGCGTCAATTTCGTCGACCTGCGCGATGCGGGCGATCCCGTGGACGCCGCCCGCGCCTATGACGCCGCCGGCGCGGACGAGATCTGTTTCCTCGACATCCATGCCACCCATGAAAACCGTGGAACCATGTTCGACGTGGTCACGCGCACGGCGGAACAGTGTTTCATCCCGCTGACCGTGGGCGGCGGCGTGCGTACGGTTCAGGATGTCCGCGCCCTGCTGCTCGCGGGCGCGGACAAGGTGTCCTTCAACTCCGCCGCTGTCGCCAACCCCGACGTGGTGGCCGAGGCCGCCGACCAGTTCGGCAGCCAGTGCATCGTCTGCGCCATCGACGCCAAAACGGTCGAACCGGGCCGCTGGGAGATCTTCACCCACGGCGGGCGCAAGTCCACAGGGATCGACGCGGTGGAATTCGCCAAGACCATCGCCGCCAAGGGGGCCGGGGAAATCCTGCTGACCTCGATGGACCGCGACGGCACCAAGGCAGGCTTCAACCTGCCCCTGACCCGCGCCATCGCCGACGCGGTGGACATTCCCGTCATCGCCTCGGGCGGTGTCGGCACGCTCGATCACCTTGTCGAAGGCGTGACCGAAGGCCATGCCAGCGCGGTGCTGGCGGCCTCGATCTTTCACTTCGGCACCTTCACCGTGGCCGAGGCCAAGGCGCATATGGCGGCCGCCGGCATTCCGGTCAGGCTGTAAAGGGGGCAAGCGTGTTCAGCGACGGCTCTGACGTCACCCTCCGCGAGGGCGAGATCGAAGAGACCGCCTGCACCTGCTGCGGCGCCCCCACCACAGTCGTCACCGGCTATCTCGAGGTTGGTGACATGTCCGCCGGATGGTACACCGTCGGCGTGACGCTGGGCACAAAGGATCACCTGCCGCTCGTCCGCCTCTACATCGGTGACTGGACCGAAGGCGCGGGGCCGGCTGAACGCTGGGGCCTGCGGATCGGCATCTCGCGCGATGGTCCCAGCCTGCTGGACTGGCCCGAGGCCGACATGGCCGAAGCCCGCCCGGTCTTTACCCCGCTCAACCGCGCGCAGGTGCTGGGCACGCCGATGGAGGCACAGCTCTGGTCCCTGCTCGACACCATTCTGACCGGGGACAGCCGTCTCTGACGACCGCCTGAAAAGGAACCGACATGACCCTGGACGACCTCGAACAGATCATCGCCACCCGCGCCGCCGCCTCTCCGGACGAAAGCTGGACCGCCAAGCTCCTGGCCAAGGGGCCGGAGAAGGTGGCCGAAAAATTTGGCGAAGAGGCCATCGAGGCGATCATCGAAGCGGTCAAGGATGACCACGCGCGGCTGGTCTCGGAAACCGCCGACGTGCTGTTTCACCTGCTGGTCATGCTGAAATCGCGGGACGTGGCGCTGAGCGAGGTCATGGCGGAGTTGGCCCGGCGCCAGGGGCAATCCGGCATCGCCGAAAAAGCGGGGCGCTGAGACGATACCATGTCCGACAGGCTGCACTTCACCGGCACTGTCCGGGATCTGAAACACGCAGCGATCTGCGCCCGCCTGCGCCGCCGCCACCAGCCCTGGCTGATGCGATGGGGGGTGCTGGCCGCCCTTGTCGTCTATGTCGCGGTCTTGCTGGGGCTGGTCATTCTCGCCAATGCGACCGACATGCGCCTGCCGGAATGGTCGTCGTACCTGCCCTTTGCCGCACTCATGGCCGCGCTGATCGGCTTGTTCACCTGGCGCCGCCGCCACGTATGGGAGTCGGTCCGGAACGCTCCGGTCCGTCAGGCGCCGCTGCATTACCAGCTCTCCGCAGAGGGCCTGCGCATCACCGGAGAGGTGAGCGAGAGCCTGTTGCGCTGGCCCGCCGTGCTGGAGGTGATCGAAGACCCCGAGGGCCTGCTGTTCCTGACCGGGCAGATGGAGTACATCGTGATCCCGACAGCGGCCTTTGCGGATGCCGCAGAAATGCGCGCGGCGCGCGAAGATTGCCTGGCCTGGATCGCCGCATATCGCTGAGGCAACCCGGGGCCGTCATGCCGCGTTGGCCTGTCAGACATTCGACATTCGCGAAAGGACCCCGGATGCAGGTTTTCAACTGCCCTGCTTGCCAGACCCCGCTCTGGTTCGACAATGACCGCTGCACGTGCGGACAGGAGGTCGGTTTCGACCCTCAGGCGCAGGTCATGGTGGCCGTCACGGCGCGCTGCGCCAATCACCCCGCCATCGGATGCAACTGGCTGCCCGAACCGGAGGCAGACGGCCTGTGCCGGTCCTGCGCGATGACGGAAACCGTGCCGGACCTGCGCGAGGCGGACAACCTGCCGCTCTGGGCGCGGACAGAGGCGGCCAAGCGCTGGATGCTGGCCAACCTTGCCCGCTGGGGCTGGTTTACCGACACGGACCCCGGCCCGCGTCCGGTGTTCCGCCTTTTGTCGGAAGATACCGCCCAGGGCGAACAGCAGGTCACGATGGGCCACGCCCAGGGCGTCATCACCATCAACGTCAGCGAGGCCGACGAGGCCACACGGGCGGAACGCCAGGACGACCTTGGAGAGCTCTACCGCACCATGCTGGGCCACATGCGCCATGAATGCGCGCATTTCCTGTTCGAACGCCTGACCGTGCGGCCCGCATTTCTCGCCCGGTTCCGCAGCCTCTTCGGGGACGAACGCGCCGACTACGCCAAGGCGCTGGAACGCCATTACGCCGCGCCGCGCGATCCGGGCGAAACCCATATTACCCCCTACGCCACCGCCCACCCGCACGAGGACTGGGCGGAAACCGTCGCCCACCTTCTGCATCTCGTGGATATCGCCGACAGCGCTGCCGCGGCAGGGCTCGCCCTGCTGGAGGGACCACCGCCCGGCTATGACGCCTATGCGGATGCCGACGCGGATCGCGTCTTGAACCACGCGGTACGCCTGTCCCTGGCCGTCACCCATGTGAATCGTGCGCTGGAACTGCCGGATCTCTATCCGTTCGTGTTGACCCCATCGGTGCGCGGGAAACTGGGCTTCGCCCACGACCAGCTGCGCGCCGCCTTCAGGACCTAGCGCAGGCGGTCAAGGCGCCCCGTCACAGCTTGGACGAGATGATCCCGGTGTTGAAACCGCCCATGCGCAGTTCACCGAACAGGCGCTGGTACTCGATCTTGGGACAGCGATCCATCACCACGTCGACGCCGAGCGCCTCGGCCATCTGTGCCGCCTCTTCGTTGACGACACCGATCTGCATCCAGACCGTGCGCAGATTCGGAAAGACTTCCAACGCCTCTTCGACGATGGGCGGCACATGTTCCGGCCTGCGAAAGATGTCCACCATGTCCACGGTGTCAGGGCAATCGGCCAGCGAGGCGCGCACCTCTTGCCCGAACAGGCGTTTGCCAGCATGTCCCGGATTGACCGGGATCACCTTGAAACCCTTCAGCGAAAGATATCGGGCGACGTAATAGCTGGGCCGTACCGGATTCATGGATACGCCCACCACCGCGACGACCTTGGTCCGCGTCAGAATCTCTTTCAGCTTGTCATCCGAATAGCTCATGCCCTCTCAAATATACCGGGTTTAGGAAAAGAAAAAGCGCCCGGGCAAAAACCCGGGCGCCAGTCACGGAACGAGGGACAGTGAAGGTCTCACGGGGGTTCCGGCCCCGCGATCCTGATAGAAAGATAGGCACCAAAGCCACAGTTCCAAGGTCTGTAAAGAAACTGTGAACATTCTTCTTGACTACCCCGTCAACCAACAGCCTGCGCCCCTGCGGGCGCCATCGACCCAACAAGGGTGGGGTGCAGGCTCTCCGAAGCATCCCGCCCGACACGACGCGCCCCGCGCAGGATGAACAGCTTGCTGACCCCCATCCAGGTGCCGACCGAGGGCGCATTTACATCGCAGGGGAACCGCGTTCTCCACCCTTCCGGCAGGGCCACGCCGCGGGCCTCCAGCCGGTCAAGCATCCAGACGAGCGGAATATTGGACAGGGGCCGCGCCGCATCGAAACCGCCCAGTTGACCGCCGATGTCCCCGTGTGTCCCCCGGAACCACACCTGTTCGACCTTGCCCGCCCAGCCCGGCGGGCATTCCCAGAGCACAGGCGCATAGGCGGCGCGCGTTTCGTCATGGGCCAGCGCGTGATAGCCGTGCCGGATCGCGGGACCCAGCGAGTGATTGTGAAACTCGTGCTCGGATTCGGTCAGCCGCCAGAGCAGCGGGAGGCGCAGGCCCAGCGCCTTGACCGTGTCCCAGACCCCGATCATCTCGACCGGCGACTCGGCATGGCAATTGCGCGCCGCAAAGGCCCGCGCGGCGGCCCCCTTGGGGGCGTATTGGTACAGGCGATAGATCTGGCGGATATTGCGTTCGGTGGCGCATTCCGCCCGCAAGAGCCCGACCATGTCGATGATCCCAGCCAAAGAGCGGACGGCGTAGGCGCCCCGCGAATAGCCCATCAGGAAGATGCGGTCGCCCGCGCGATAGCGCGAGGCGAGATAGCCATAGGCGCGGCGGATCTGCCGGTTGATGCCGCGGCCCAGCGCCACGTCGGTGGTGGCGCCCCAGTCCGTCCATTGCACCCCGGCCTCGTAATAGAGTGAGGAATGCCCGGCCTCTTTCAGCAGCAGATAGGTCAGCCCGGCGTTGGTTTCCTCGCCGGGCGTGAGCGAGGACATGGTGCCATCCAGAATGAGGACATGATCGACCGGCCCGCGCCGCCGCGCGTATGCGGAATGGTCCGCCGAAGACTTGCGGCGGAGCCAGCCGAAAACAATGTCACTCAGCTGCGATCGCATCACCTTCCAGCATGGCCCAGACGCGCGCCGGCGTGAAGGGCATGTCCACCTGTTTGATTCCACGCGCCCAGAGCGCGTCCTGAACCGCATTCGACACCGCGGCCATAGACCCGACCGTCCCGGCCTCGCCGCAGCCTTTCATTCCCATCGGGTTTGCGGTCGAGGGCACCGGCTCTGTCTCGAACCCGATCATGGGCATATTGTCGGCTCGCGGCATGGCATAGTCCATGAAAGAGGCCGTGAGCAGCTGCCCATCCTCGTCGTAGACCACATGTTCGGTCAGCGCCTGGCCCAGCCCCTGCGCCACGCCGCCATGCACCTGCCCCTCGGCCAGCATCGGGTTGATCAGGTTGCCGAAATCGTCGACCACGCTGTAACGGTCGCAGATCGTCTGGCCTGTCTCAAGGTCGATCTCGACCTCGGCGACATGGCAGCCGTTGGGATAGGACCGCCCCGGCAGGGTCGAGGTCGCCTGCCAGACAAGCAGATCCTCGCGCCCGGCCTCGCGCGCCATCTGCGCCACCTCCAGCATGGTCGGCGTCAGGTTCGATCCGTCCGCGCGGAACGTCTCATCGTCGAAGGTGATCGCCGCCGCGTCCACGCCCATTTCGCCCGCGAGGAAATCGGAGAATCCCGCAACCATGTCGCTGACCGCCTGCAGGGTCACGTTTGTCTGCACGGTGACGGAACGGGACCCGCCGGTGCCGCCGCCCGAGGCGATCAGGTCACTGTCGCCCTGCACCACCTCGATCTTCTCGGCGGGAATGCCGGTCTGATCGGCCAGGAACTGGCGGAACACGGTTTCATGCCCCTGCCCGTTCGACTGGGTGCCGACATAGATCCTTGCGCCGCCGTCTTCGGTGAACTCCACCTTCACATCCTCGTTCGGGGCGCCCAGGATAGACTCGATGTAATAACAAACCCCCAAGCCGCGCAGCTTGCCCGCCTTCTCCGAGGCGGCGCGCCGGGCCGCAAAGCCCGCCAGGTCCGCCGTCGTCTCGGCATGTCCCATAACGCGCACGAAATCGCCCACGTCGTAGTTTTCGCCGGTCACTGTCTTGTAGGGAAACTGGTCGGGCTTGATGAAGTTGATCCGGCGCAGCTCCAGCGGATCGATACCCAGTTCGCGCGCGGCCCGGTCCATCACACGTTCCAGGACATAGATCGCCTCTGGACGGCCGGCGCCGCGATAGGCATCCACCTGCACGGTGTTGGTATAAAAGCCTTCCGAGCGGTAGAAAGCGGTCTGGATGTCGTAGGTGCCGGTCAGCACGCGGGCAAAGAGGTTCGACTGGATGAATTGCCCGAAATGCGAGTTGTAGGCACCCAGGTTCGACCGCGTGTGCAGCCGGTAGCCGGTGATGCGGTTGTCCGCGTCAAAGGCCAGTTCTGCCGTCGTCACCAGGTCACGCCCGCCGTTGTCGGACAGCATCGCCTCTGTCCGGTCGGACATCCAGCGTACCGGTCGGCCCGTTTCACGCGCCGCGTAGGGCAGCACGAAATACTCCGGGTAGGGAAAGCCCTTCATGCCGAAACCGCCGCCGACGTCGGGGTTGGTGGTGTGGATCTGCTCGGGCTCCATGTGATAGGCGCGCGCCAGTTCGGCCTTCATGCCCCAGACGCCCTGCCCGCCAAAGCCAAGGTGGATGCGCCCGTCGGTCCATTCCGCAAAGGCGCCGCGCGGCTCCATCGAATTGACGATAATCCGGTTGTCGCCGATCTCCAGCTTGACGGTCTTCGCCGCCGCATCGAACGCGGCGTTCGTGGCGTCCTCGTCTCCGATGCCGAAGTCATAGGCCCGGTTATCGGGGGCCTCGGGGTGGATCGTATTTTCTCCGGGCGCCAAGGCCATCGCCACCGGCAGCTCGTCGTAGTCCAGCTCGATCAGCTCGGCGGCGTCGCGCGCCTGTTCCAGCGTCTCGGCCACGACCAGCGCCACCGGTTCACCGACATAACGCAGACGCCCCTCGGCCAGCACCGGGCGCTTGGGCGCGGCACCCTTGCTGCCGTCGCGGTTGGGTGCCAGCGCACCGGACATGCCGGTGTCGATGCCCGCCGCCAGCAGATCGTCCGAGGTCACCACCAGATGCACGCCTTCGGCCTCGCGCGCGGCGCTTACATCCAGCGTCGTGATCTCGGCATGCGCCACGGGGGAGCGGAAAACAAAGGCCCGCAAGGCCCCCTCGGGCGCAACATCGTCCACGTAACGTCCGTGCCCGGTCAGGAAGCGCACATCCTCGACCCGTTTCACCGGCTGGCTCTTGCCGAACTTGTCCATGAGTGTCTCCCTCGCAATTGTCCTGTCGCGGCGGAGATTAGTCGTCATGGCGCGGGTGTCCAGAGGGCGCACCGCAGCCCGCCCCCGGTTTTCCCGGAGCGGCCGATTATCGCGCCAAAGTCACGATGCGCCGGGCACCGTAACCATTGAACCGGGTGGCCAGCGCCGTGGAATAGGCGCCGCAGGCGTGGAACAGCAGGTAATCCCCCTCTGCCAGGTCCGCGGGCAGGTCGACACGGTCCGACAACCGGTCGAGGCTGTCGCAGGTCGGCCCGAAGACCTCTGTCGCCCGGATGGCTCCGGCCCTGGGCAACCCATCCGGAGCCAGGGCGCTGATCCGCGTTGCGGGGCCAAGATCGCGCCATTCGCTGAGCCCGCCATAGATGCCGTCGTTCAGAAAGACCGCGTCCCCGTCCCGCGCCTTGACCTGCAAGGCCAGCTCGAAGGCCTCGGCCACCATCGCCCGGCCCGGCTCGCAGACCAGCGCCGGACGGTCCGTCCCGAAGTCTGCTGCGACGGCCTCGTCGATGGCTCTGAAAAGCGCGGGCAGGTCGGGGGCCGGGTCCTCGCGGTGCGCCGGGAACCCGCCGCCGACGTTCAGCCGATGCAGGCGGATGCCGTTGGACCGGGCGATCTCGGCCGCTGCCTGAATGTAGGAGACCCAGGCCCCCGCCGCGCGGCATTGCGTGCCCGGATGAAAGGTCAGCGAGGGGCGCCCGCCCCGGGCAACAACCGCGCGCAGCAATGCGCCGCACGCCTCCGGCCCCGCTCCGAATTTCGACCCGAAATCATAGACCGCCCCGGCCACCGGCAGCTTCAGCCGCACCGCCACCTCGGCGCCCTCCAGCGGCCCCAGCTTGTCCAGTTCCGCCATGCGGTCAATCGACCACGAGGTGATGTCATAGCCCCGCGCTGCCGCCACCTCGGACCGGGCCCGGACCGGGTTGTGATAATGCAGTCGCGCGCGCGGCGCGACCGCCCGCACCAAGGCCATCTCCTCGGGAGAGGCCACGTCAAAGGCCTCCATCCCCGCCTCTGTCAAGGTCTCGATCACGCCCCGGTCGGGATTGGCCTTGACCGCATAGGTCACTTCGCCCGGAAACCGGTCAAGGAACAACCGCGCCACGTCGCGCAGCCGCCTGGGATCGTGAAAGAAAACCGGATCTTCGGGGCGCTCGCGCGCCAGCCAGAGCGCGGGATCGCGCTGGAATGCCTCATGCAGCACCATTGCTCGTGCCTCCTGTTCGCCTGTGAAACCAGTCTGGCCCTTGCAACGCACGGATTCACCTGCAACTCTGTTCGAAATGCACGTCAATTATGGGCAAACTGACGACATGGACCAACAGATCGACGAAACGGACCGCGCCCTGGTGGCCGCCCTTGCGGAAAACGCGCGCGCGCCGGTGGCCGACCTGGCCCGCCGGCTGGGGCTGGCGCGCACCACGGTGCAGGCCCGGCTCGACCGGCTGGAGGCGCGTGGCGCAATCGCCGGCTACACGCTCAAACGCGGCCCGGGCCTACGCCCCGCCCTGCGCGCCACGGTGCTGATCTCGGTCGAACCGCGCGCCACGCCGGCGGTCCTGTCACGCTTGAAAAGCCTCACGGCGGTGGAAACGGTGCACACGACGTCGGGAAGGTTCGACATGATCGCCCAGCTCAGTGCAGAGACGACAGAGGCGCTGGACCGCACGCTGGATGCCATTGGCGAGGCAAAGGGCGTCAGGGCCTCGGAAAGCCTGATCCACCTCAGTACGAAGATCGATCGTGGGAGTTGAGGGGGCAAAAGCCCCCGGTCACTCTTCGTCCGCGTCCTGGGTGCCGTATTGTTTGAACAGACCGCCCTGGAACATGAAGAACAGGAAAATCGCCACCGTGAGACCGAAAGTCTTGAAATAGACCCAAACCTCTGTGTCCATCGTGCGCCAGATCACCTCGTTCAGCACCGCCAGCAACAAGAAGAACCCGGCGACCCGCTTGGTCAGGATCATCCAACCCTCGCGCTGCAGGGGCACCAGCCCGTCCATGACGTATTGCAACCAGCTCTCGCCGCGCATCAGGCCGATCGCCAGTGCACCGCCGAAAAGTAGGTAAATCAGCGTCGGCTTCATCTTGAAGAAACGGTCGTCATTCAGCCAGACACTGAGCCCACCAAAGACCACGATCAGCACCGCCGTGACCACCTGCATCCGGCTCAGATGTCCAGTCAGGGCCCAAAGCGCGCCCATGCAGACGAGGAACACCGGGATGAACCCCGCCGTAACCACGATGAACCCTTCGTATTCAGTGCCCCCGATCACGAAGATCCGGTCCTTCAGCCACAGGTAAGCCGCGAAGAACCCCAGGATCGGGCCGAACTCCAGCGCCGTCTTCAGCATCGGGTTGACCTGGCGTTGTTCCATTGCGCGCTCCTCTGACTTTGCCTGCGTCACATAGGTCTTTCAGCCGCCAACCTCAACGATCACCGCCCCTGCCGCGATCAGGACCATCAGCGCGATGCGCCTTGGACCCACTGTCTCGCGCAGGATCAGCCAGCCGATGATGGCGGCAAAGACGGTCGAGGTCTCGCGCAGCACCGCCGCCTCGCCGACCTTGTCCAGGCGCGTGGCCATCATGACCGACCCGAAGGAGCCGTAGGCCACCAGCGCCCCCGCCAGCCCGCGCAACACCAGGGGCCGAAGGGGAAAGCCCGACACCCTGTGCCGCATGGGGGTCAGGAACAGCAGGGCCGGGAAATCCAGTGCCGACAGGAAAAAGAACCAGGCGAGGAAGGTAAAGGGATCGGCGGTGGCGCGGATGCCGTAGGCATCATAGGTGGTGTAGAGCGCCACGAAAAACCCCGTCGCCAGCGCGTAGGCCAGGGCCGGGCCCAGCGTCTCGCGCGCGGTTTCGAGAAAGATGAAGTTGTAGACCGCCAGGCCAAAGATCCCGGCCAGCAGCACGCCAAGACCCAGCCACTGAACGCCGGTAAAGCTCTCGCCAAAGATCAGCCAGGCACCGATCACCGTGAACAGCGGGCCCGTCCCACGCACGACCGGATAGACCACCGTGTAGGCACCACGGGTATAGGCCATCGCCTGCAACAGCTTGTAGGTGAAATGGATCACCATGACCCCGGCAAAGATCGGCCACATGTGCGGTTCGGGCCAGGGCACCAGGAACAGCAGCGGAAAACTGAGCACCACAAGCCAGCCGTCGATCGCCGCACGCGACACCCAGGGGTCGTGCCGTCCCTTCTGCAGCGCGCCAAAGACCGCGTGCAGCAGGGCCGCCGTCAACGCCAGCATCAGCGCCGCCTGGTGGCCTGCCTCGGTGCCCTCCAGCGAAACCAGCCAATCGCTCACCGACGGCCCTCCGGACGCGCCCCATCGCGCAGGTTGCGCGTTGGTGCTACGGTGAACGCAGAGAGGTCCCCATGCTCGACAGCCTGACATCCGAACTGTACGGCGATTTTGCCGTGGTTCCCGCCTGGTCCGCCTTCGTGCGGCTCTGCGGAGCCGTGGTGCTTGGCGCCGCCATCGGGTTCGAACGGGAATGGCACCACAAACCGGCGGGCCTGCGCACGCATATCCTGGTGGCCGTGGCCGCCTGCCTCTTCGTACTGATCGGGCGCGAGCTGAGCGCGCTGGATTTCGGCGGCGCGGGTGAGCAACGCAACGATCCCCTGCGCATGATCGAGGCCGTCACGGCGGGCGTGGCCTTCCTCGCGGCGGGCGTGATCTTCCGCTCGGCGGACAAGGTTCACAACATCACCACCGGGGCCTCTATGTGGCTGGCCGGAGCCGTGGGCCTGGGCTGCGGCGCGGGGCGCCTGACGCTTGCGGCAATGGCCACGGTGATTGTGGTCATCGTCCTTGCGCTTCTGAAATGGATCGAGGACATCGCCCACGACCGCTAGGCCGCTCATTCCGTGTCGAGGCCGGTCAGCGCCGCGGCGAATTCTTCGGGGTCGAAGGGGGCCAGGTCTTCGATCTGCTCGCCCACGCCGATGGCATGGATCGGCAGGCCGAACTTGTCTGCAAGCGCCACCAGCACACCGCCCTTGGCGGTGCCGTCCAGCTTGGTCATCACCAGGCCCGACACATCGGCCAGCTTGCGGAAGGTCTCGACCTGGCTGAGCGCGTTCTGGCCGGTCGTCGCATCCAGCACCAGCAGCGTGTTGTGCGGCGCATCCGGATCCTTCTTGCGGATCACCCGGACGATCTTGGCCAGTTCCTCCATCAGGTCCTGGCGGTTCTGCAGCCGGCCCGCGGTGTCGATCATCAATAGGTCCGCACCGTCCGCCTGCGCCTTGGTCATGGCGTCAAAGGCCAGGCTGGCCGGGTCGCTGCCCTCGGGCGCGGTCAGCACCGGCACATTGGCCCGTTCGCCCCAGACCTGCAGTTGCTCGACGGCGGCGGCGCGAAAGGTATCGCCCGCCGCGATCACCACCTGCTTGCCCGCGGCCTTGAACTGGCTGGCGAGCTTGCCAATGGTCGTGGTCTTGCCCGACCCGTTGACGCCGACAACCAGCACCACTTGCGGCTTTTTCGGATAGAGCGGGAGCGGACGCGCCACCGGCTCCATCACCCGGGCGATCTCGGACGCCAGCGCCTGCTTGATCTCCAGCGATGACAGACGCTTGCCGAAACGCCCCTCGGCGATGTTCGAGGTCACGCGCAGCGCCGTGTCCACCCCCATGTCCGAGGCGATCAGCAACTCTTCGAGCTGCTCCAGCATCTCGTCGTCCAGCACCCGGCGCGCCACCGCGCCCTCACCCTGCGACCTCCCCATGATCCGGCCCAGCAGGCCGCCAGAGGGTTTTGCCTCGGCCGGGGTCTCGGGTTCATGCACCGGCACCGGTTCGACCGGGACGGGTTTCGGCGCCGGGGCCTGGAGGCGAGGCTCTGCCGCCTCAGTCTTTGGCTCGGGTGTTTCGGCGACGTCTTCCTCACCGCCCTCCTTGACAATTGCGTCCAACCCCTCGTCCAGCTTGGAGGAGGATTTGAACAACTTGTTCTTGAGCTTGCCGAAAAAGGACATGGGCCGCGCCTGATGCTTGAGTTGTCTTCACCTAATACGCTTGCGCGCGCAATGAAAGGTGGCTTTCACCACGGCACCAGCCCGGAAGCCCGGCCACAGCCCCCTTAGCACTTATCCCAAGTCAACAAAAAACCGTCCACAGGTGCCTGTGGACGGTTTCAACTATCACCTTCCCGACTTTTTTCGGGAATTCAGATCTCTTCCGGGAAATGCTTGATCGTCAGCCGGATCGGGTTCGGCGCCGCCTGTCCCAGGCCACAGATCGACGCATCGCCCATCGCCTGGCACAATTCCTCGAGCAGGTCGGTGTTCCAGCTGTCCGCGCTCATCAGCTTGACCGCCTTCTCGCAGCCGACCCGGCACGGCGTGCATTGGCCACAGCTTTCGTCCTCGAAGAACCGCAGCATGTTCAGCGCGGCATCCCGCGCGCGGTCCTGATCCGACAGCACGACAACGGCGGCGGACCCGATGAAGGATCCATGCGGCTGCAAGGTGTCAAAATCCAGCGGCACATCGCTCATCGAGGCCGGCAACAGGCCCGAAGACGGCCCGCCCGGTTGATAGGCCTTGAGGACATGCCCCTCGGCCATGCCACCGGCGGCCTCGATCACGTCGAGGATGGTCGATCCGGCGGGCAGGAGGTAGACGCCCGGTTTGGCCACCCGGCCAGAGATCGAGTAGGACCGCAGGCCCTTGCGGCCGTTTTTTTCGATTCCCGAAAGGATTTCAGGACCTTCCCGGCAAATCTTCGCAACCCAGTAGAGCGTCTCGACGTTGTGGACCAGCGTGGGCTGATTGAAGATCCCGACCTGCGCGACATAGGGCGGACGGTGGCGCGGCAGACCGCGCTTGCCCTCGATCGACTCGATCAT